>NZ_JBYTAG010000022.1:0-89850 GCF_058787995.1 Cupriavidus sp. FW305-27 | reverse complement strand
CCCCTCACCCGCCATGCCTATCCGCTCCTGGGACATCTTCTGCACCGTGATCGACAATTTCGGCGACATCGGCGTCTGCTGGCGGCTGGCACGCCAGCTCGCACAGGAACACGGGCACGCGGTGCGGCTGTGGGTCGATGACCTGGCCAGCTTCGCGCGGCTGGCGCCGGAACTCGATACCGGCGCCACGGTGCAGCGCCTGGCGGGCGTGGAGATCCGTCCGTGGCGGCCGGGTGGCGACAGCGTGGATGACACCGCCGGGGTCGAGCCACACGATGCCGTCATCGAAGCCTTCGCCTGTGATGTGCCGCAAGCCTTCCTGGCCCGCATGGCCGCGCGTGACCCCAAACCCGCCTGGATCAACCTGGAATACCTGAGCGCCGAGCCCTGGGTACGGGAGCACCATGCGATGCCCTCGCCCCATCCCCGGCTGCCGCTGGTGAAGCATTTCTTCTTCCCCGGCTTCGAGCCCGGCACCGGCGGCCTGCTGCGGGAATCGATGCTGGGCGCGCAGCGCGCCGCCTTCCTCGGCGGCACGGCTGCCCAGGCGGCCTTGTGGCACCGGCTGAGCGTGACGCCCCGGCCCGATGCGCTGCGCGTGAGCCTGTTTGCCTACCGCAACCCGGCCCTGCCCGCGCTGCTGGAGCAATGGCGCGATGCCGCCGAGGCGGTCCATTGCCTGGTGCCCGCAGGCCTGGCCGCGGACCAGGTCGCCGAATGGCTGGCTGCCCCGCTGCGGATTGGCGACCCGGTGGAACGCGGCAGCCTGTGCGTGCAGCTGATCCCTTTCGTACGCCAGGAGCACTTTGACGAACTGCTGTGGGCCTGCGACCTGAACTTCGTGCGCGGCGAGGATTCCTTCGTGCGCGCGCAATGGGCGGCGCGGCCGCTGGTGTGGCATATCTACCCGCAGGACGATGCCGCGCACCGGGTCAAGCTGGACGCCTGGCTCGACCTGTTCGGCCAGGGCGGCGTGGCGCCGGAAGCAGCGGCCGCGCTGACGGACTTCTGGCACGCCTGGAACGGCTACGGCAATGCCGCGGACTGGCCGCGTCTGCGTGCGCACCTGCCGGCACTTGCCGCGATCGCAGCGCGCTGGGAGCGGCGTTTGCAGCATCCTGGCGATCTTGCCGCCAACCTGGTGGCGTTTTGCGAAAATCGGGTAAAATGATCGGTTGATTCAAATGGCGACCTGGGCCGGAGAACCAGGGCCTTTCCCAGGCGTCAGACCGACACTGGGCGAAGACCTGAATGCAAGCTGAGCACGGGGTCGCGAGCGCGTGAACGCCTCTCGTTGGGGCTCACAGGCTCACCGCAGGTGATGCCGGCAGCGCGCCTTCGCCATTCCAAATTCCTACTTTCTATTTCAGGAAAACAGTTCAGATGAAAATCGCACAGGAACTCCGCGTCGGTAACGTGTTCATGATCGGCGGCGATCCGATGGTCGTGCAGAAGGCCGAATACAACAAGTCGGGCCGCAACGCCGCTGTGGTCAAGATGAAGTACAAGAACCTGCTGACGGACGCACCGGGCGAGTCGGTGTTCAAGGCCGACGACAAGTTCGAAGTTGTGGTGCTGGAGCGCCGCGAATGCACCTACTCGTACTTCGCTGACCCGATGTACGTGTTCATGGACGCCGACTACAACCAGTACGAAGTCGAGAAGGACAGCATGGGCGACTCGCTGAACTACCTCGAAGACGGCATGAACGTTGAAGTGGTGTTCTACAACGACAAGGCCATCTCGGTTGAAATGCCGACCACGCTGGTCCGTGAGATCGTCTACACCGAGCCGGCGGTCAAGGGCGACACCTCGTCGGGCAAGGTGCTCAAGGGCGCCAAGATCAACACCGGCTTCGAGCTGCAAGTGCCGCTGTTCTGCAACATCGGCGACAAGATCGAAATCGACACCCGCACCGGCGAATACCGCAGCCGCGCCAACTAAGGCGCTTGCCTCACCCCGCCTCAGCGCGGGGCCGGTCAACAAAAATGGCAGCCTCGGCTGCCCTTTTTGTTTGTGCACGCGGCCCCGTTCAGGCGATCAGGTCGTGCTCTTTCAGCGTGCGCAGCGCGGCGCGGTACTCGCCCTCCTGGTGCAGCTTGTTCCAGTCCAGCGGCTTCCTGCGCGCGAACAGCTTGCGGATGCGGCGCTGCGAGGTCTTGTCGATGCCCACGTCCAGCTCGGTCAGCAACTGGTCGGCGCGCTCCGGGTGGTTGCAGATCAGCACCATGTCACAGCCCGCGGTCAGCGCGGCGCGCGCGGCCTCAGTGACATTGCCGACGACGCTGGCGCCTTCCATGCTGAGGTCGTCGCTGAAGATCACGCCCTCGAAGCCCAGCTGGGCGCGCAGCACGTCCTGCAGCCAGTAGCGCGAGAAGCCGGCCGGGTTCGGGTCGACCTTGGGGTAGATCACGTGCGCCGGCATCACCGACGACAGCGACAGGCCCAGCCACTCGTACGGGCGCGCATCCTGCTCCAGGATCTCGTCCAGCGAGCGCTCGTCGACCGGGATCGCCACGTGCGAATCGGCCTCGACATAGCCGTGGCCAGGGAAGTGCTTGCCGCAGTTGCTCATGCCGGCCAGCAGCAGGCCATGGTTCAGGTGGCCGGCCAGCATCGACACCACGCGCGGATCGGCGTGGAAAGCGCGGTCGCCGATCACGGCGCTGCGGCCGTAGTCCAGGTCCAGCACCGGGGTGAAGCTCAGGTCGATGTCGCAGGCGCGCAGTTCGGCGGCCAGCACATAGCCGCAGGCCACGGCGGCCTTGGTCGCGGCCAGCACGTCGCGCTCCCACAGCTCGCCCAGGCAGTGCATCGCCGGCAGGTGGGTGAAGCCGTCGGTCTTGCAGCGCTGCACGCGCCCGCCCTCATGGTCGATGCAGATCAGCACGTCGTCTCGCACCGCGCGGATGGCGCGCGTCAGCGCCTGCAGTTGCGCGCGCGACTCGAAATTGCGCGCGAACAGGATCACGCCGCCGGTCAGCGGATGCGCGATGCGGCGCAAGTCCTCCGCGTCGAGCTGCTTGCCGACGACGTCGAGGACCACCGGGCCCGGCCGCTTGCCAGAGTTCTTCTTGGACATGGAAGTTGTTGGATTCACAAGGCTGTAGGTTGGGAAGCCGCCCCGCCCGCACGCTCGGCAATGGCGAAGGCGACGGCAAAGTCGTGCTCGTCACTGACACTGACCCGCACGGAGAGCCCGCGTTCCGCCAGCCATGCGGCCAGCTCGCCATGGCATATCGGCGTGGGCTCGCCGGACGGCAGGTTCATCAGCTCCATGGCGCGCCACGTCATCGGCCAGCGCATGCCCAGGCCAATGGCCTTGGAGAACGCCTCCTTGGCAGCGAAGCGCGTGGACAGGAAGGCCAGCCCGCGCTTCTCGGAGCGCGCCTTGCGCGCGTGGTACTTGGCCAGCTCATCGGGGCCCAGCACCTTCTCGGCGAAACGGCCGTTGGTGCGTTCCATCACGCCCTGCACGCGGGCGATCTGGATGATGTCGGTGCCGACGCCGTAGATCACGCCGGCGCGCCCGCGGCAGGATAGCGCGTGCCCAGGCGCGCGGCGACCATGATGGCCTTCATCTCGCGCACCGCGTTCTCCCAGCCCGCGAACACCGCATGCGCCACGATCGCGTGGCCGATGTTCAGCTCCTTGATGCCGGGCAGCGCGGCGATCGGCTGCACATTGGTGTAGTGCAGGCCATGGCCGGCGTTGACCACCAGGCCGTGCTTCTGGCCCGCATCGACGCCATCGGCGATGCGGCGGAACTCGAGCGCCTGCTCATCGGGCGTATGCGCATCGGCATAGCGGCCGGTATGCAGCTCGATCACCGGCGCGCCGCACGCGGCCGCCGCGGCGATCTGGTCGGCATCGGCATCAATGAACAGCGACACGCGGATGCCGGCACCGGCCAGCTGCGCGCACGCCGCCTTGACCTGCTCGAAACGCCCGGCCACATCGAGCCCGCCCTCGGTGGTCACTTCCTCGCGGCGCTCCGGCACCAGGCATACGTCCTGCGGACGGATCTCGCAGGCGATGTCGAGCATCTCCTGCGTGAGCGCGCATTCCAGGTTCATGCGCGTGGCCAGTTGCGGGCGCAGCGCGCGCACGTCGGCATCGCGGATATGGCGGCGGTCTTCGCGCAGGTGCAGCGTGATCAGGTCGGCGCCGGCCTGTTCCGCCAGCAGCGCGGCACGGATGGGATCGGGGTACACGGTGCCGCGCGCGTTGCGCAGCGTGGCGACGTGGTCGATATTGACGCCAAGGTCGATGACGCCCGGATTTGCGTGGAAGATCATGCGAGCAGGTGCAGGAGTAAGTCGGATGGTTCTTGAGTCGGTCAGAGATACTGCAGGTCGATCAGAATCTGGCGCGTCTTCAGCGGCGCGCCTTGCAGATAATAATGCAGCAGGAACCGCATCAGCGCGCGGCTTTGCGCGGCGGTCTGCGCGCGGCTGTAATCGTCCTGCGCCATGTCCAGCAGGGTCTGGCCGGTCACCACCGGCCACGACGACGGGTCGCTCGGCTGCGCGCGGCGCACGCCGCGCTCTGGCTGGTAGACATAGTCCAGGCCCGGCTGGACCCGCTCGCCGGTGCTCAGGCACTGGTCAAAGGCAACCGCGAAGCCAGTTTCCTGCAGCAGCACGCGTTCAAAGCTGCGCAGCACCAGCCCGGCTTGCTCGCCGTGCGCCAGCCGCGTCAGCGTCGTCAGGTAATGGCGGAACAAGGCCGGATGCGCATCCTCGCGCGGGCAGAAGCGCATCAGCAGCTCGTTCAGGTAGAACGCCGACAGCAACGCATCGCCGGCCAGCGGCGGCATGCCGCCGACCCACTCGGCCTTGGTCAGGGTCTTGACCTCGCCGCGGCCGCTCCATGACACCGAGACCGGGTGGAAATGCTGCAACACCGCACGCAACGCGGAGTGCGGGCGCTTGGCGCCCTTGGCCACCATCGAGATGCGGCCGTAGTCGCGCGTGAACAGGTCCAGGATCAGGCTGGTCTCGCGATACGGCCAGGCGTGCAGCACAAAGCCGGGCTGCTCGGCCACGCGCGACTCGGGCCGGGCCGGCACGATGCGCATGGCACGATCCATCATCGCGCGCGCGGCAGCGTCGGCCATGCCGGGCAGCGCCCTGCTGTCGAGCAGTTCGGCGGCCTCGTCGACCACGGGGTCGGCGCGGCGGGACCGTGGCGCCGGCGCCGGCGCGCGCGCGATGTCAGCCGTCTTGCTCACTGGTCGCTCGCTGTTGTGCTCACTCGTAGCCGTACGCGCGCAGCCCTGCTTCGTTGTCGGCCCAACCGCTCTTCACCTTGATCCACATTTCCAGGTAGACCTTGCCGTCGAACAGCTTTTCCATGTCCAGGCGCGCCTCGGTGGAGATCTGCTTGAGCTTGGCGCCCTTGTTGCCGATGATCATGGCCTTGTGCGCGTCTCGCTCGACCAGGATGGTGGCAAAGACGCGGCGCAGGCGGCCTTCGGTCTCGAACTTGTCGATGATCACGGTGCTGGTGTACGGGAGCTCGTCGCCGGTCCAGCGGAACACCTTCTCGCGGATGATCTCCGAGGCCAGGAAGCGCTCGCTGCGGTCGGTCATGGCGTCGGCGTCGTACATCGGCTCGCCTTCCGGCAGGTAGGGCCGGATGATCTCGAACAGGCGCGCGATATGGTCGTGGGTCTTGGCCGTCATCGGCACCACTTCGCGGAACGGGAACTGCTGCCCCATCTTTTCCAGGAAGGGCATCATCACTTCCAGGCGGTTCTCGCCGTTGACGCGGTCCAGCTTGTTGGCGACCAGCAGCACCGGCGTGTTCTTCGGCAGCAGCGACAGCACCTTCTCGTCGTCGGCGCCGTAGTAGCCGGCCTCGACCACGAACAGGACCAGGTCCACCGACGACAGCGTGGACGTGACCGCGCGGTTCAGCGAACGGTTCAGCGCGCTGGCGTGGCGGGTCTGGAAGCCCGGCGTGTCGACGAACACATACTGCGCGTCATCCGTGGTCTGGATGCCGACGATGCGGTGGCGCGTGGTCTGCGCCTTGCGCGAGGTGATGCTGATCTTCTGGCCGACCAGCGCGTTCATCAGCGTGGACTTGCCCACGTTGGGGCGGCCGACGATGGCCACGGTGCCGCAGCGGAACGCCGCGGCCGGGGTATCCGCCGCGTCTTGCTGCGGATGGGTAGATTCGGTCATTCCTTCAACCTGAGAGACAGCTGTGGGTCCTGCGGCACGGGTTGCTTGCGGGTCTTGCCGGTGCGCTCGGCGCGGCTGCGCTTGAGCAGCTGCGGCACCAGCTTCTGGACTTCGTCCAGCGCCAGCTTGGCGGCGGCCTGCTCGGCAGCGCGCCGCGAGGCGCCGGTGCCAAACACCCGGACTTCCAGTTTAGGCACCGTGCACTCGACTTCAAACTGCTGGCTGTGCGCGGCCCCGTGTGTGGCGATTACGTTATATTGCGGCAGGGCGATCTTGTGGCCCTGCAGGTACTCCTGCAGCAGGGTCTTGGCGTCCTTGCCCAGCGTGCGCGGGTCGACCTGCTCCAGGATCGGGATATAGAGCTTGCGGATCAGCGCACGCGCGGCGTCGAAGCCGGCGTCGAGGAAGACCGCGCCGACGATCGCTTCGAGCGCATCGGCGAGGATGGACGGACGGCGGAAGCCTCCGCTCTTGAGTTCGCCCTCGCCCAGGCGCAGCGTGTCGGACAGCTGCAACATCTGGGCGATCTCGTACAGGGCCTGCTGCTTGACCAGGTTGGCCCGCACGCGCGACAGGTCGCCCTCGTCGAGCTTGCCGAACATGCCATAGAGCATGTCGGCCACGGCGCAGTTGAGCACCGAATCGCCCAGGAATTCAAGGCGTTCGTTGTGCTGGGCGCTGTGGCTGCGGTGCGTCAGCGCCTGTTGCAGCAATTCGGGCTTGCTGAATCGGTAGCCGAGTCGTTGCTGCAAGGCGTCAAGGTTCATATCAGTGCTGCGTTCCTGAATAGGTAATCAGTAGGCTCAGGGGTCCGTAGACGGGCACCTCGGTCCGGTACGAGAAATCGACCGACTGGATGGTGCCGTTCTCGTCTTCCCGGATCAGGAGGTCCTCGGCCTTGACTGCGGTAATCCGGTCGATGGCTGCCTGCTTTTCAAAAAAATCGGCCACTTCGCGCTTGTTGGCGGCGCGCTGCTTGGCATAGCTGGCGGCGCGCTTGACCGAAAAATACTCCACCAGGCTCGGGATCGCGCGCAGGGCCGGCAAGGCCACCCCGATCACGAACACCACGATCACCAGCAGCGTCCAGACGGAAAACCCGCCCATGCCTGCCCGGCGTCGTACCGGATTCCTGCCCACCACCTTCCCAAGTTGACCCATGATGCGCTCGTCCTCGTTTTGCGTTGAGTGTTCTTGCGCCGCGGGGATTCTTATTTGAACGTTCCCACGCGTCCGAAATTGCCGAGGTTCATCCAGATCACAAAGGCCTTGCCGACGATATTCTCATCCGGCACGAACCCCCAGAAACGGGAATCCAGGCTGTTGTCCCGGTTGTCACCCATGACGAAATAGTGACCTGCAGGTACCTTGCAGGTCACGCCCTGCTGATTGTAAGTGCAGTTTTCCCGGTACGGGAAATCCGGGTCCGCCCCCGCGATAAACGCCGGGCGGTCGGCGTCGTTCAGGATGCCATGATCGACGCTGCCTGGCAGCTTTTCGCGGAAATGCCTGGAATATGCCAGGCGCTCCTCGTCCAGGAAATCCGGCAGCGCGGCGTACTCGGCCGGCTTGCCGTTGATGGTCAGGCGCTTGTTGGCATACTGCACCACGTCGCCTGGCACGCCGATCACGCGCTTGATGTAGTCGAGCGACGGGTCTTTCGGGTAGCGGAACACCATGACGTCGCCGCGCTGCGGCTCGCCCATGTCCATGACCTTCTTGTTCACCACCGGCAGGCGGATGCCGTACTCGTACTTGTTGACCAGGATGAAGTCGCCGATCAGCAGCGTCGGGATCATCGAGCCGGACGGGATCTTGAACGGCTCGACCACGAACGAGCGCAGCACGAACACCGCCAGGATCACCGGAAAGAAACTGGCCGAATATTCCAGCCACCACGGCTGGCGCAGCTTTTCCTCGGCCAGGCGCTTGCGCGTGGCGTCAGCTTCCGCCGCGCCGAAGCGGCCCTGCAGGTCGGCCTGGCGCGAATCGAATTCGGCCAGCGCCAGCCGCGCCGAAGAGCGGCGCTGTCGCTCGAACACGAGCTTGTCCGCAACCCACGCGACGCCCGTAATCACCACCAGCACAAAAAGGATCAGTGCAAAATTCATGACGGCTTCTGGTTTTTTGAAATCCTGGTACAGCCTGTTCTTTCACCACGGCGGCAAGCCGCCGCGCGTGGCACTGCCCTGCTCACGGCGCCTTCTTACTTGTCATCCACCTGCAGGATGGCCAGGAAAGCCTCCTGCGGGATCTCGACCGTACCGACCTGCTTCATCCGCTTCTTGCCCGCCTTCTGCTTCTCCAGCAGCTTCTTCTTGCGCGTGATGTCGCCGCCGTAGCACTTGGCCAGCACGTTCTTGCGCAGCGCCTTGACGTTTTCGCGCGCAATGATATTCGCGCCGATGGCGGCCTGGATCGCCACGTCGTACATCTGGCGCGGAATGATCTCGCGCATCTTGGCTGCGACCTCGCGGCCGCGGTATTGCGAGTTCGAACGGTGCACGATCACCGACAGCGCATCGACCTTGTCGCTGTTGATCAGGATGTCGACCTTGACCACGTCCGACGGGCGATATTCCTTGAACTCGTAGTCCATCGACGCATAGCCGCGCGACACCGACTTCAGGCGGTCGAAGAAGTCCATCACGATTTCCGCCATCGGGATCTCGTAGGTCAGCTGCACCTGCTTGCCGTGGTAGCTCATGTTGATTTGCGAGCCACGCTTCTGCGTGCACAGCGTAATCACCGAGCCGACATATTCCTGCGGCATATACAGGTTGACGGTGACGATCGGTTCCAGGATCGCCTCGATCTTGCTCGGGTCCGGCATCTTCGCCGGATTTTCCACGGTGATCACGGTGCCGTCGCGCATCTCGACCTGGTACACCACCGTCGGCGCGGTGGTGATCAGGTCCATGTCGAACTCGCGCTCCAGGCGCTCCTGCACGATCTCCATGTGCAGCAGGCCGAGGAAGCCGCAGCGGAAGCCGAAGCCCAGCGCCTGCGACACTTCCGGCTCGAACATCAGCGAGGCATCGTTGAGCCGCAGCTTTTCCAATGACTCGCGCAGCGCCTCGTACTGGTTGGCCTCAACCGGGTACAGGCCGGCGAACACCTGCGGCTTGACTTCCTTGAAGCCCGGCAGCGGCGCTTCGGCCTTGCGCTGCATGGTGGTGATGGTATCGCCCACCTTGGCCGCCTTCAGTTCCTTGATGCCGGCGATGACAAAGCCCACCTGGCCCGCCGTCAGCGCATCGCGGGGGATCGACTTCGGCGTAAACACGCCCACCTGCTCGACCAGGTGCTGTGAGCCGTTGGCCATCAGCAGTACCTTGTCCTTGGGACGCAGGGTGCCGTTGACCACGCGCACCAGCATCACCACGCCGACGTAGTTGTCGAACCACGAGTCGATGATCAGCGCCTGCAGCGGCGCGTCGGCGTCGCCCTCGGGCGGCGGCACCTTGGCGATCAGCGCCTCGATCACGTCCTGCACGCCCTGCCCGGTCTTGGCCGAGCACGGCGTGGCGTCCTGCGCGTCGATGCCGATCACGTCCTCGATCTCCTGGATCGCGTTATCGGGGTCGGCCTGCGGCAGGTCGATCTTGTTCAGCACCGGCACCACTTCCACGCCCAGCTCGATCGCGGTGTAGCAGTTGGCCACGGTCTGCGCCTCAACGCCCTGTGAGGCGTCGACCACCAGCAGCGCGCCTTCGCAGGCGGACAGCGAGCGGCTCACTTCATAGCTGAAGTCGACGTGTCCCGGGGTGTCGATCAGGTTCAGGTTGTAGACCTTGCCGTCGCGCGCCTTGTAGCTGAGCGCAGCGGTCTGCGCCTTGATGGTGATGCCGCGCTCCTTTTCGATATCCATCGAATCGAGGACCTGCGCTTCCATCTCCCGATCCGACAGCCCTCCACAAAGCTGAATGATCCGGTCGGCCAGGGTGGACTTCCCATGGTCGATATGGGCAATGATCGAGAAATTACGGATATGGTCCATCTAGTGTTCAGGGGGGCGCCGGCGTGAGAGCCCGCGCGGCAACAAGCGGTTGAGCGGCCCGGCGCCGCGCGCCGCAAGGCGGGCGCGGACGTACCGCAGGTTCGGGGGGTGCAATTTTTGCGCCAATCCGCAATTTTACCGGATTTTCAATGACTTCCGGGTCGTCAAATGGCGGCGTGGCGCGGTTGGCGGCGGTTACCGACGGGGATCAGCGGGTTGTGCGCGCGCTGCCATGTGCGGCAAGCCACACCCTTACGGCAGCTTCGTCGAGGAAATAGTGGCAAAGCTCCACGGCGCCGCCCTGCAAGTCTGCTGGGGTGCCCGGCATCAGCACCGGCACCAGTTCGCCAAAGCGGTCTTCCAGCCCCGCATCGGCATCGACATCCACCTCGTGCAGGGCGAAAGAAAAATCGCGCCGGAGCGGCTCCAGCGCGACCTTCATGTCTTCGCAAAGGTGGCAGTATGCCCGACCGTACAGTGTCAGCGCAGGCATACCGGCCATTGCGGATCAGCGGCTGGACGTGGCGCCCGGACGCAGCGTCAGCACCTGGGTGGCATCGCCGCGCCGCACGAACACCGCGGCAATCCGGTTCTTGTCCAGGCTGCGCACCAGCTCGTTGAACTGGCGGGCGTTGGTCACATCCGTATCGCCCAGGCGCAGGATGATGTCGCCCGGACGGATGCCGGCACGCAGCGCCGGGCCGTCGGCCACTTCCACCTCGACGCCCGACTTGAGCTTGAGCTCCTTCAGGCGTGCCTCGGGCAGGTCGTTGACCACCAGGCCAAGCGCATTGGGCTTGCCGGCCTGTGCCGCGCTGTCGTCCTTGGGCGTTGCGCCGCTGCGAGCCTTGGCCTTGCCGTCCGGCTCCAGCTCGGTGACGGTGATGGTGACCTCGCGGACCGCGCCCTTGCGCCACAGCTGCAGCGGCACGCGCGTGCCCGGCTTGGTCTCGCCCACCATGCGCGGCAGGTCCGAGGCCCGCTCGATATCGCGGCCGTTGAACTTGAGGATGATGTCGCCGGCTTCGATGCCCGCCTTCTCGGCAGGACCGCCCGGCTCGACGCTGCCGACCAGCGCGCCGCGCGCACGGCCCAGGCCCAGCGAATCGGCCACCTCCTTGGTGACGTCGCCGATCGCCACGGCGATGCGCCCGCGCGTCACGCGCCCGGAGCTCTTGAGCTGCTCGGACACGCGCATCGCCTCGTCGATCGGGATTGCGAACGAGATGCCCATGTAGCCGCCGCTGCGGCTGTAGATCTGCGAGTTGATGCCGATCACCTCGCCGCGCAGGTTGATCAGCGGGCCGCCGGAATTGCCGGGGTTGACCGCCACGTCGGTCTGGATGAACGGCAGGTAGTCGCCCGTGTCGCGGCCCTTGGCCGAGACAATGCCGGCGGTCACGCTGTTGTCCAGCCCGAACGGCGAGCCGATCGCCAGCACCCATTCGCCGGCGCGGACCTTGTTGGAATCGCCCAGCGGCAGGCGCGGCAGGCCGCTGGCCTCGACCTTGAGCAGCGCCACGTCGGTGCGCTTGTCCGAGCCGATCAGCTTGGCCTTGAATTCGCGCTTGTCGGGCAGCGTCACATAGATGGTTTCGGCGTCGGCCACCACGTGCGCGTTGGTCATCACGTAGCCGTCCTGGCTGATGATGAAGCCCGAACCCACGCCGCGGCTCTGCTCTTCCTGCTGTGGCGGCTGGCCGCGGCGGGGGGCGCCGGGCGCCGGGGCACCGGGCATCGGCACACCGAAGAAGCGCCGGAAGAATTCCGCCATCTCGTCATCGCCGCCGGGTGCACCGCGCTGGCGCACGAGTTCCGTGGTGCGGATATTGACCACGGCCGGGCTGGCCTTTTCCACCAGGTCGGTGAAATCGGGCAGGTTGTAGTTGGAGGCGGCAGCCTGGGCATGGCTGACTTCGGCAACAGTCGGGCCGAGCAGCATCATGGCAGCCATGACCACGGCCCGCGCCAGGGCTGGAGATCTGAACATCATCGACAACTCCCGGGATTCAGCGAATAGAAGAAAAACCGTCTGGATGTGATCCCGTGGCGGGGACCCCTGCGCAGGTTTCATGAAGAGCCGGCGCCGGGACAGAGTCCGGCGGCGTCGGCTGCACCTGCGTCAAGCTCAGTGTACCGCCTTGGGCGGGCGGTACTCCACGGCCGTCGCAAACTGCCGCACGGTGCTCGCCGGCACCTCGCCCACCACGGTAATCCAGAAATCGGCAATTCGGCGCACCACGACCTGGGTCGCGCCGAGCGCTGCCACGCCCTCGCGGCGCACGCGTTGCTCGGAAACCGGTTCAATGAAGACCGACAGGCCGGTCAGCCCGTCGCTGTAAACGACCTGCAGCACTTCGAAGACCTGGCCGCGCGCGTTGCCCGGCGCGGGTGCGCGCAGCTCGCCGAGCGGACGGCGCACTTCGCGGATCTTCTGGAAGCCCTTGAGCGGCACCGCAATCGACCAGCCCTCGTCGGCGATATTGGTCGGCTGGTAGGTCACCTCATAGCGATTCCAGCTGCTGGAATTCTTGATCGCACCGAGGATATGCTGCTTTTCGGACGGCACCCCGATCTGCACCTGCGAGAACGCGACCTGCTCCAGCACCTTGCCACCATCGCCGATGGTCTGCGCGCGCATCAGCAGGCCGGAGTTTTTCTCCGCCCACAGGCGCACCGCATAGCGCGCGGCATCGTGCGGCTCCAGCGCGAAGACCTCGCACTCCATGCCTGCCACCCGCTCGGCGGGCATCTTGCGCATGTCGTACAGGTCCAGCACGTCGTTCTTGTTGGTGGCGAGCAGCGCCGGGAAGCGATCCTTGGCCTCCTGCTTCTCCACCACCACCAGCTTGGCTTCGGGGATCAGGCTGTGCACCACGTCATTCTGACGCAGCACCTCGCGCGGCTTGCCGTCGAGCGTTTCCAGGCGTTCGTACTCGTTGTGGACGAGATCGCTGTAATGCTGGATACGCGAGGCGTGCATGACGCTGCCGCGCTGGTAGATCAGCGTGCCGACATAGTTCTCGCGCTGTGCGGCTTTGTGGATCTTGTTGAGCCAGGCGGTGGCGTCGCGTCGGTTCAGCGTACTGTCTGAAGGCTGTGCGGTGGCCGCGGCAGCGCTCAGACACAAGGCCAGAAAAAAGGACCTACGCAGGGCCCTGATTTTCTGCGCGCCCGCTACATAGGCGGGCGACCCTCCTTTATGCATGTCCGGCATTATTCCTGCGTATTTTCCTGAGTGAAGTTTGCACCGTTGGCAACCGTGCGCATGGTGGGCACGAACGCATCCGTTGCCACCGACGTGCGATGGGCACGCAGGTATTCGTCCAGGCGCGGGTCGCGGATCATCTGGGGAGTTTCCGCCGCCACGGTGACGATGCCAGAGGCCGGGCTGGCCGGCTGGTCGGCGCGTGCCACCACGGCATCGGGCGTGGCCAGCGTGGCGGGGCCGCGCATCTGCGGCACGACCACCCAGCTGACCGCTGCCACGGCGGCGGCGATCGCGGTGCCCGGCATCACGCGGCGCACCCACGACGGCCTGACCAGCAGGCGGTGGCGGGCGCTGGCCTGCGCCACTGCCGGCACCAGTACATGCGGCTCGGCTTCCAGGCGCGCCGAGAAACGAGAGAGGAAAGCAGAGGTGGAACCCGCGTGCGTCAGGTCTTCCGAACGCAGCGTGTCGCCGATCAACTGGTAAGTGGCCCAGTCGGACATGCCGGCATCGCTTTTCGCGAGGCCCAGCACGGCATCGACTTCGTGCGGCGCCAGTTCGCCATCCATCAATACGGAGATCTGCTCCGCTGCTTCCACTACATGAACCGACTGCTTATGAGCCTGACCCATTTCCCACCCCAAGACATTCCATTGAACACCGATAATCCCGTCACTTCTGTCGCTTATCGATGCAGGAATACGCTGCAACGCTGGCCGCACGACATTCTTCTTGACTACCCGACTACTACCACCGTTTGCCCTCTGCCGTTCCCAGCAGCGGACGCAATTTCTCGGCAATCGCCTCGCGCGCCCGGAAGATCCGCGAACGCACCGTGCCGATCGGACATCCCATCGCTTCGGCGATCTCCTCATAGCTGAGGCCCTCGATCTCGCGCAGCGTGATGGCGGTCCGCAATTCCTCCGGAAGCGCCTCCATTGCGCGGTTCACCGTCTCGGCGACCTGGCGTGTGTGGAGCATCGATTCCGGCGTATTGATATCCCTTAGTTGCTCACCGTCCGCAAAAGTTTCAGCCTCCTCTGCATCGATATCGCTGGACGCTTCCGGGCGGCGGCCCTGGGTGGCAAGGTAGTTCTTGGCCGTGTTGACGGCGATCCGGTACAGCCACGTATAAAAGGCCGACTCCCCGCGGAACTGGGGCAACGCGCGGTATGCCTTGATAAAGGCATCCTGCGCCACATCCTCCACCTCAGCGGGGTCCCTGACCAGGCGCGAAATCAGGCGAATGATCTTCCGATGGTATTTGGTCACCAGAAGTTCAAAGGCCCGCTTGTCGCCCTGCTGGACGCGTTCAACTAGGAGCTGATCGGCTTCGCGTTCGCTCACGTATGGCTCACCTGCAGTGTATCTCTTGGTTTGGTCGTCACGACAAACGTTGTATTTTACCTACGATTCTAAGCCCGCCCGGTGAAGCAACGCGCATCCTGTGACCGCAAGCTAACAAAATCGTTCCCCTGCCGGCATCTCAGGTTGCACCCGCAGTGCAACTCTGGCGGCGCGTTGCAACCGCCGCGCCATCTCGGGCGAACCTGCCTGCCAGGGAAGAAAGATGGCGCCGGGCATCCCGGGCGCTCCGGGCGCCAGGCGCACGACAGCGGCGCCGCCGGCCTGCCAGCATTGCCTGACCACAGCCTCGTGCCGGGCATCACCCGGCCCTTGCAGGCGGATCCGCAATGGGCCGTTGCCGTCGGGCGCATGCAGCACTGCCGTGCAGCGCCAGCGCAGGCTGCACCACCACGCCGGCCAGGCACGCACCGTTGCCGCTGCGGCAAGCACGAGTGCCAGCGCCATGGCGGCATGCCCCCAATGGAAACCAGCCTGACTGCCGGCTATTACAGCGGCCAGCGTCCGCGCCAGCAGCGCGAGCGCCAGCATTTCGCCGGCACAAAACACGAACAGGGTCCACCACAACGGGTGGACCCTGCCCTGGCGCAGCCCGCGAAGGGCCCGCCTCAACCTCGGATCAGGCGCGGCGGAAAACAAGCGTGCCGTTGGTGCCGCCGAAACCGAAGTTGTTCTTCACCGCGACCTCGATCTTCATCTCGCGCGCCGTGTTGGCCACGTAGTCCAGGTCGCACTCGGGATCCTGGTTGTCGAGGTTGATCGTCGGCGGCGACACCTGGTTGTGCAGCGCCAGCACGGTGAAGACCGATTCCAGGCCGCCGGCACCGCCCAGCAGATGGCCGGTCATCGACTTGGTCGAGTTCACCACCATCTTGTAGGCCTGGTCCCCGAATGCGGCCTTGATCGCATCGGATTCGTTCTTGTCGCCCAGCGGTGTAGACGTACCATGGGCGTTCAGGTAATGCACCTGGTCCGTATTGATGCCGGCGTCCTTGAGCGCATTGACCATGCAACGGCGCGGGCCGTCCATGTTCGGCGCGGTCATGTGGTAGGCGTCGCCGCTCATGCCAAAGCCGATCAGCTCGGCATAGATGCGCGCGCCGCGCGCCTTGGCCGACTCGTACTCCTCCAGCATCATCACCCCGGCGCCTTCGCCCAGCACGAAGCCGTCGCGGTCCTTGTCCCACGGACGCGAAGCGGCGGCCGGATCGTCATTGCGCGTCGACAGCGCACGCGCAGCGGCGAAACCGCCGATGCCCAGCGGCGACACGGTCGACTCGGCACCGCCCGCCAGCATGGCGTCGGCATCGCCGGCCTGGATCAGGCGGGCGGCCAGGCCAATGCTGTGCAGGCCGGTCGTGCAAGCCGTCACGGCAGCCAGGTTCGGGCCCTTGATACCGTGGATGATCGACAGGTGGCCGGCGATCATGTTGATGATCGAGCCAGGCACGAAGAACGGCGAAATCCGGCGCGGACCGCGCTCGGTCAGCACGGCGTGGGTCTCTTCGATCAACGGCAGGCCGCCGATGCCCGAGCCGACCAGCACGCCGATGCGCTCGGCATTGGCTTCGGTCACTTCCAGGCCGCTGTCCTTCAGCGCCTGCGTGCCGGCCGCAATGCCGAAATGGATGAAGGTATCCATCGCGCGGGCTTCCTTGGCCGGGATGTAGTCCTCGGCATTGAAACCCTTCACTTCACCGGCAAAGTGCACGGAAAGCGCGGAGTGATCGAATTTGGTGATGGTGGCGATGCCGGACTTGCCGGCAACCAGGTTGGCCCAGCCTTCGGCAACCGTGTTTCCGACCGGAGACACAAGGCCAAGCCCAGTGACGACGACGCGACGACGGCTCACTATGTTTTCCTACGGGTGCGTGAAACGGGAACGGAACAGAGATCAGCCCGCCGCCGGCCTTGCGGGCCGCGCGGCGAAGCACATTCCATTCTGCTTCTTCAAACAGACGAAAGCCACAGAAAACAGCAAGGCGCGGCCGCAACGGCCCGCCCACCTGCCTTCTGTGGCTCGGAATGCAGAGACGACGGGCTTAGGCCTTGACGTGCGCGGTGGCGTAGTCGATAGCCTGTTGCACGGTCGTGATCTTTTCGGCTTCCTCATCAGGAATTTCCATGCCGAATTCATCTTCCAACGCCATCACGAGTTCAACCGTGTCCAGCGAGTCCGCACCGAGATCGTTCACGAACGACGATTCGTTCTTGATATCTGCCTCGGCCACGCCAAGCTGTTCTGCCACGATTTTCTTGACGCGTTGTTCGATATTGTCCATGTAACCCTCCAGGGAAGTTCGACAAAAAGTGGGCGCATTTTAGCAGGTTTGAGGCGACAGAAATGCCGCCTGCCAAGCTTTGCAAGAATCGCGCCCGTTTGGTTCGGAAAACTACTACTTCAGGCGGCTTCTTCGGGCTTCTCCCCCGAAACCAGCCAGCCAAAACCCCATTAATTCATGTACATCCCGCCGTTCACATGCAGCGTAGTGCCGGTAATGTAAGCGGCATGCGGGCCAGCCAGGAAGGCCACCGCGTTGGCGATATCCTCCGGCTGGCCAAGGCGACCCAGCGGAATCTGCGTCTTGAGCGAAGCATGCTGCTCTTCGGACAGCGCCTTGGTCATGTCGGTGTCGATAAAGCCCGGCGCGACACAGTTCACGGTCACGTTGCGGCTGCCGATTTCCGCGGCCAGCGAGCGGGTCATGCCCGCCACGCCCGCCTTGGCAGCAGAGTAGTTCATCTGGCCGGGGTTGCCGACCGAGCCCACCACCGAAGTGATATTGATGATGCGGCCCTGGCGGGCCTTCATCATCGGGCGCAGCACCGCGCGCGACAGACGGAACACCGAAGTCAGGTTGGTCTGGATCACGGCCAGCCAGTCCTCGTCCTTCATGCGCATCGCCAGCTGGTCCTGCGTGATGCCGGCATTGTTGACCAGCACGCCGATGCCGCCGTGGGTCTTGACAATCTCGTCGATGAGCGCGTCGCAAGCGGCCGCGTCATTGACGTTGAGCACGGCGCCCTTGCCCTTCAGGCCGTCGGCGCCGAGGTAATCGGTGATGCCGGCCGCGCCGGCTTCGCTGGTGGCGGTGCCGATCACGGTGGCGCCCTGGCGGGCCAGTTCCAGCGCGATGGCTCGGCCGATGCCGCGCGAGGCGCCGGTGACCAGCGCAACCTGGTTGTCGAGAAGTTTGGTCATGCGGATGTCCTCTTGCTTACTTCAGCAGTGCCAGCGTGTCTTGCAGCGAGGCCGGATCGAAGATCGCACCGCCGGTCAGGTTGCCGTCGATGCGCTTGGTCATGCCGGCCAGCACCTTGCCGGGGCCGCATTCGATCACGTGCGTGACGCCTTCGGCGGCCATCTTCTGCACGCACTCGACCCAGCGCACCGGCGCGGCGGCCTGGCGCACCAGGGCGTCCTTGATCGCATCCGGATCATTGACGATGGCGACATCGACGTTGTTCACCAGCGGGATCGACGGCGCCGAGAAAGCCAGGCCGGCCATGCGCTCGCGCAGGCGGTCCGAAGCGGGCTTGAGCAGCGACGAGTGGAACGGCGCCGACACCGGCAGCGGCAGCGCGCGCTTGGCGCCCTTGCCCTTGGCGATTTCGCAGGCCTTCTCGACCGCGGCCTTGTGCCCGGCAATCACCACCTGCGACGGCGCGTTGAAGTTCACGGCCTCGACCACGCCGGCGGCCGATGCCTCGGCGCAAGCGGCGCGCACGTCGTCATCGGACAGGCCCAGGATCGCGGCCATGGCACCCTCGCCCACCGGCACGGCTTCTTGCATGGCTTGCGCGCGGAAGCGCACCAGCGGTACCGCGTCGGCAAACGGGATCACGCCCGCGGCCACCAGCGCCGAGTACTCGCCCAGGCTGTGGCCGGCAACCAGCGCCGGTGCCGGACCACCGGTATCCAGCCAGGCACGGTAGACCGCCACTGCGGCGGTCAGCATCACCGGCTGCGTGTTGGTGGTCAGGTTCAGCTCTTCGGCGGGGCCTTCGGCGATCAGGCGGCCGAGATCCTGGCCGAGCGCGGCCGAGGCCTCTTCCACGGTGGCGCGCACCACGGCGTTATCGGCGAAGGCATTGAGCATGCCGACCGACTGCGAACCCTGGCCGGGAAATACGAAAGCGAATTTCATCGGATTGGAACCCTAACAAGAAACGGGTGGCCGGCGCCGCGGCATGCCCCGCATGCGCGGCATGCCATGGCGCCGGCCGCGAATCACATGCGCAGCAGCACC
The DNA here is from genome assembly GCF_058787995.1 of Cupriavidus sp. FW305-27. Taxonomy (NCBI): domain Bacteria; kingdom Pseudomonadati; phylum Pseudomonadota; class Betaproteobacteria; order Burkholderiales; family Burkholderiaceae; genus Cupriavidus; species Cupriavidus sp. FW305-27. The sequence goes on along the minus strand of NZ_JBYTAG010000022.1, from coordinate 70,833 downwards.
GCGCCCCAGGTGAAGCCGCCGCCCACGCCTTCCATCAGCACGGTCTGGCCCGCGCGGATGCGGCCGTCGCGCACCGCGACGTCCAGCGCCAGCGGGATCGACGCGGCCGAGGTGTTGCCGTGCTCATGCACGGTGGCGACCATGCGCTCCGCCGGCAGGCCCAGCTTCTTTGCCGTGCCCTGCATGATGCGGATATTGGCCTGGTGCGGGATCAGCCAGTCGATCTGGCCCGGCGTCACGCTGGCAGCCTCCATGGCTTCGCGCGCGACCTTGTCCAGCACGTTCACGGCCAGCTTGAACACAGCCTGGCCGTCCATGTGCAGGAACGGGTTGCCGGTGATGTTGCCGCCGGCGACGTTGCCCGGCACGCACAGGATATCGACATGCCTGCCGTCCGAGTGCATCGCGGTGGACAGGATCCCCGGCTCCTCGGACGCCGACAGCAGCACGGCGCCGGCACCGTCGCCGAACAGCACGCAGGTGGTGCGGTCGTTGAAGTCCAGGATGCGCGAGAACACCTCGGTGCCGATCACCAGCACGTTGCGGTGCGAGCCGCTGCGGATGAACTTGTCGGCGGTGGCCAGCGCGTACACGAAGCCCGAGCACACCGCCTGCAGGTCGAACGCCGGGCAGTGGTTGGTGATGCCCAGCTTTTCCTGCACGATGCAGGCCGTGCTGGGGAACACGAAGTCCGGCGTCGAGGTGGCGACGATGATCAGGTCGATGCTCTGGCGGTCGATGCCGGCGGCTTCGATGGCCTGCTCGGCAGCCTTGACCGCGAGATCGCTGCTGGTCACATCCGGCTCGGCCCAGTGGCGTGCCGAAATGCCGCTGCGCGAGACGATCCAGTCGTCGCTGGTCTCGATGCCCTTTTCGGCAAGCTGCGTGGCCAGGTCATGGTTGCTCACGCGCCGCGGAGGCAGGTAGCTCCCGGTACCGATGATTTTTGCGTACTTGGTCATGTATTGTCGGATCGTATGGCCCGCAGGCACCCTCGACCGGCGCGCGTGGCGCTCAGGCGACGTGGGGGCTGGGATGCGCGCCAGGCACCTCTGTCTCCGGGGCGGGCTGTGCAGCGCCTGCGGCGCTGGATTTATCGGCAAAAGCCCGGGTGATGCGGGCGATCACGCCATTCTTGGCGGCATCATACCCGCGTTTGATGGCCCACTCAAAAGAATGGGCATCGGCCGAGCCGTGGCTCTTGATCACCAGCCCGCGCAACCCAAGCAGCGAGGCGCCGTTGTAGCGCGCCGGGTCGAGCCGCCTGGCCAGGCGCGACAGCACCGGCATGGCGACCGCGGCCAGCAGCTTGGTGAACCACGAGCGGGTGAATTCTTCCTTGATCATACTGCCGATCATCTTGGCCAGGCCCTCGGTGCTCTTGAGCGCCACGTTGCCGACGAAGCCGTCGCAGACCACGATGTCGGTAGTGCCCTTGAAGATGTCGTTGCCTTCCACGTTGCCGTAGAAGTTCAGCTCCGAGGCGCGCAGCAGTTCACCCGCACGCTTGACCACCTCATTGCCCTTGATGACTTCCTCGCCGATGTTCAGCAGGCCCACCGTGGGGTGTTCCTTGTGGTCGACCACGGCCACCATGGCTTCGGCCATGCGCGCGAACTGCAGCAGGTGCTCGGGCTCGCAGTCGGCATTGGCGCCCAGGTCCAGCACGGTGGTGCCCCAGCCTTGCTCGTTCGGGATGGTGGTGGCGATGGCCGGCCGCTCGATGCCTTCGAGCGTCTTGAGCACATAGCGCGACACCGCCATCAGCGCGCCGGTATTGCCGGCGGAGATGCAGGCACCGGCCAGGCCTTCCTTGACCTGCGTGACGGCGACGCGCATCGAGGAATCCCTCTTCTTGCGCAGCGCCACCTCGACCGGGTCATCCATGGTGATGACCTCGGTGGCCTCGACGATGGTCACGCGCGGATGGTCCAGCGCGTGCAGCTTCTTCAGCTGCGTCCGGATGGCGTCGGGCAAGCCGACCAGCACCATCTCGGCGTCGTCGTGGCGGGAAAGAAAACTGATCGCCGCAGGCACCGTCACGGAGACTCCGTGATCGCCGCCCATGCAGTCGATAGCGATTTTGATCGTCATTGTTCCTGGTACGGATAGCGCGGCGGCGCACGCCACGCCCGGCGGGAAATCCGAGCGCCCAACAAAAAAGCGGCAACGATCTTGCCGCTTTTTTGTCTCTGACCTTTTAGTGTCCGACCTACAGGCATGCGCGAGCGAGACGCAACGTCACGCCGAACGAAGCTATCAGTCGTTCTTGGTCTTGATGACCTTGCGGCCACGGTAGTAGCCGTTCGGGCTGACGTGGTGGCGCAGGTGGGTTTCGCCGGTGGTCGGCTCAACTGCCAGCGGCGCTGCCGACAGGTGATCGTGCGAACGGTGCATGCCGCGCTTGGACGGCGACTTCTTGTTCTGTTGAACAGCCATGATGACTCCTTCGAGAATTTTTCAATATTAACACACGCATCCCGCCCAAGGCGTAGCCGGGGCCCGGCCGGATGCTTCAGATTCACCTGCAAGACCTTGCGCACCGCCTGCCGGCGGCATCAATGCTTGGTCTTCAGGCCGGCCAGCGCCGCAAAGGGCGAAGGCCGCTTTTCTTCCTCAGGCTCAGCCTCTGGCTGCGCCTCGCCGTCCGAACCGGTCACGAGGCTTTCGTGCACCGTCGGGCAGACGTCATGCTTGGGGGCCACCGGCAACGCCAGCAGCACTTCATCTTCAATCAGGTCCAGCAGCGAGAAACGCTTCGAGCCGGCGATCACGTCGACTTCGTCGTCGTCCATCGGCGCGGCGTCGGCCGCTTCCTCGCTTTCCACCACCTCGAAACGCGTTGCCGTATCGATCGGCTCGGCATAGGGGGCCAGGCAGCGCTGGCAATCCAGCCAGATCCGGCCCTCCACGGTCACGTCGAGAAACAGCCGCCGCGCCACCGCGGCGCCCGGCTCGGCCGCCTCTTCACGCATGAAGCCAGTGACCGTATAGGCAAACGTCTCATCGGGTGCCGAGGCTGGCGCTTGCGCGGCGGTCTCGGCTAAGATGCGCGGCAAATCCCGCACCGCCACGTCGCCGGCCAGGCTTTCACCCTTCCGGCACAAGGCGAAGAGATCAAGCGCGCGCAGGTCAATCGGCTGGGTCATGTGCGTGCTCCGGTCGCTATACAATGACTGGTTCGCCACATTCCACGCCTGCCGGACTACGGGCCGCGCACATTGGCGGCACTGCGCCCGGGTGCGGATGCGGCTAAACGCGCGATTGTACGACGTAAACCGCGTCGAGGTCAAAGGTCTTGCAACGCGGGCCGCACCTTTTACTGTTTCGCTTCCTGTTCCGATTCCATTACTTATGTCCACAGACCCCCGCCCCAGCCTGATCCTTGGCTCCGGCTCGTCCTACCGCCGCGAACTGCTGGAGCGCCTGCGCATCCCGTTCGAGGTGGCCGTGCCCGACATCGACGAAACCCCGCTTGCCGGCGAAGCGCCCGAAGCCACCGCGCTGCGCCTGTCGCAGCGCAAGGCCGAAGCCATTGCCGCGCGCCATCCGGGCGTGCTGGTGATCGGCTCGGACCAGGTGCTGACCCTGGACGGCGAACAGATGGGCAAGCCCGGCACGCACGAGAAGGCCGTGGCGCAGCTGCGCCGCATGCGCGGGCGCACCGCCACCTTCCACTCGGCGCTGTGCCTGCTGGACGCACGCACCGGCACCGTGCAGCTGGCCGACGTGCAGACCCGCGTGACCATGCGCGACCTGACCGATGCTGAAATCGAGACCTACCTGCAGCTGGAGCGCCCCTACGACGTGGCCGGCAGCGCCAAGTCCGAAGGCCTGGGCATCGCGCTGCTGGAACGCGTCGAGTCGGACGACCCGACCGCACTGGTCGGCCTGCCGCTGATCGCACTGACCGGCATGCTGCGCCAGGCCGGCTACCCTCTTCTTTCCGCATGATCCGCACGAGCCCACGATGAGCGGCACTCTCTACCTGATCCCCAACACCCTCGGCAAGCGCGATGAAGCCGACCCGCTGGCCGACGTGATCCCGGCCGGCGTGCAGCAGATCGCGGCCAACCTCGATTACCTCGTCGCCGAGAACGCCAAGACCGCGCGCGCCTTCCTGAAGAAGCTGGGCGAGACCACGCCGCTGGCACGCCCGATCCAGCAGATCGATATCCGCGAGCTGAACGTCAACACGCGCGCCGACGCCCTGGCCGCACTGCTAGCCCCGCTCGAAGCCGGCCGCGACGGCGGCCTGCTGTCCGAGGCCGGCGTGCCGGCGGTGGCCGACCCCGGCGCCGACCTGGTGCGGCTGGCCCATGCGCGCCGCATCCGCGTGCGGCCGCTGGTCGGGCCCAGCTCGATCCTGCTGGCGGTGATGGGCTCGGGCCTGAACGGCCAGAGCTTTGCCTTCAACGGCTATCTGCCGGTCGATGCCGGCGAGCGCGCGCAGCGCCTGCGTGAGCTGGAACAGCGCTCGCGCAAGTCCAGCCAGACCCAGGTGTTCATCGAAACGCCCTACCGCAATGCGGCGCTGCTGGAAGCCATGCGCCAGCACTGCGCCGGCACCACGCTGCTGTCCGTGGCCGTGGACCTGACCCTGCCGGGCGAGACCATCGTCACGCTGCCGCTGTCGGACTGGCGTCCCGAGCGGATCGACCTGCACAAGCGCCCGGCGATCTTCTCGCTGCTGGCCATGTAAGAAACGGCAAAGGGGGCGCGAACGCCCCCTTTGCCATTGCCGCCGCGCCATCCAGGCTCAGTGCATGCCCTGCATGCGGTTGCTCCACAGCATGGTCTTCATCGCCGCCGAGCCCACCGCCGCGCCAAAGCGCTTGGCCACGCGCTCGGCGATGTTCTCCTTGACGGTGTAGTCGACGATGTCCTCGGCCTTGAGCACATCGCGCGCGACATAGTCGGCACTGCCCAGCCCGTCGGCCAGGCCCAGCTCCACGGCGCGCTCGCCCGACCAGAACAGGCCGGAGAACAGTTCCGGATCATCCTTGAGCCGGTCGCCGCGCCCTTCCTTGACCACGTCGATGAACTGCTGGTGGATCTGCTTGAGCATGGCCTCGGCAAAGGCCTTCTGCTTGGGCACCTGCGGCGAGAACGGGTCCAGCATGCCCTTGTTGGCGCCCGAGGTATACAGCCGGCGCTCCACGCCCAGCTTGTCCATCAGCCCGGTAAAGCCAAAACCGTCCATCAGCACGCCGATCGAACCTACGATGCTGGCCTTGTCGACATAGATCTTGTCGGCCGCCGCGGCCACGTAATAGCCGCCCGAGGCACAGATCTCTTCCACCACCACATAGAACGGCTTGGACGGATAAAGCGTGCGCAGCCGCTGGATCTCGTCGTTGATGATGCCCGCCTGCACCGGCGAGCCACCCGGAGAATTGATCTTCAGGATCACGCCGGCGGCATTGCCGTCAGCGAACGCCGCCTGCAACGAGGCATTGATCGATTCCGCGCTGGCCGGGGTGCCAGCGGCGATTTCGCCCTCCAGCGTGACCATGGCGGTATGGCGGCCCGAGGTGCTGATGGCGCCATCGCCCTTGAAGTCGAACAGCGTGACCAGGATCAGCGCCAGCAAAGCCAGTCCGACAAAGCGGAAGAAGATGCGCCAGCGCCGTGCCGCGCGCTGCTCGCGCAGCGATGCGGTCAGCACTTTTTCCAGCAGATCGCGCTCCCAGCCGGCGCCGCCGCCAACCGGGGGCCCCGCCGTGGCTCCAGCCATGCGCGCCTTGCGCTCGCGCGCTTCACGCCTTGCGGCGTCGTCGCCGGCTCGCAATTCGTCTTCCAGCGGGTAGTCGGCGCGCGGTGCGGTGACCAGGCGCTCGGACTCCGCCTGGGGCGCCCCTTCGCCCGGCGCACCGTCGCCGGCTGGCTTGTGCTCGTCCGGCTGACCCGATTCACCCGATGGCGGCTTCTGTTGTTCTGTCATGCAAATCGCTCGTGGAAACGCCTGGAACCCCAGGCCTGGAAATACAACGGCCGGCCTGACTGCCGGCCCTGCCCGTCATTCAGGCACCGCCCATGCGCGCAGCAATCCGGTATGGCGCTTCCGGTAGCCAGTAGACCTGGCCGTCGCGCTCCTCGATGCGCAGCTTGGCCAGCGATGCGCCGCGGCAGGGACCGCCGACGCACTCGCCGCTGTCCGGCGCATAAACCGCGCCATGTGTGGCGCACATCAAGTATAGGCCCGAGGCATCGAAGAACCGGCCTTCCTGCCAGTCCAGTTCCATCGGCACATGGGCGCACTGGTTCAGGTAGCCGTGCGCGGCGCCGTCGAAACGCACCACGAAGGCGCCGATCTCGCGCTGGTCCAGCGCCACCGAGAAGCGCACGCCCAGGCCGCCTTCCTCCAGGTCCTCGGCGGCACACAGCCGCACCGGCGCCTGGCCGGCCGCTGCCTCAGGCATGGGCCAGCAGCCAGTCGGTCAGGTCGGGGATGGAAGTCGCGCAATGCACCGGCGCCATCGCGCGCAGCGAATCTGCGGGATGTGCGCCATAGCACACACCAATCCCCTTGGCGCCGGCATTGGCCGCCATCTGCAGGTCATGGGTGGTGTCGCCGACCATCACCGTGCGCTCCACGTCCTGGCCCAGTTCGCGGGTCAGTTCGTGCAGCATGGCCGGGTGCGGCTTGGAGAAGGTCTCGTCGGCACAGCGCGTGGCGTCGAACAGGCGGGTCAGACCGCTCGCGGCCAGCGCGCGCTGCAGGCCGACGCGGGTCTTGCCGGTGGCCACGCCAAGAAAATAATGTTCGCCGCGCAGGGCCTCCAGCATTTCGCGCACGCCGTCGAACAGCACCAGGTCGGCGTCGCGAGCGAGGAAGTGGTAGCGGTAGCGTTCGGCCAGGCGCGGGTAGTCGACGGGGTCCAGCGTCGGCACCGCGTAAGACAGCGCATCCTTCAGGCCCAGCCCGATCACGTGGCTGGCGGCGCTGTCATCCGGCACCGGCAGGCCCAGGTCGCGGCTGGCAAGCTGGATGCACTTCGCGATGGTCGGGGTCGAGTCCATCAACGTCCCGTCCCAGTCGAAAACGATCAGGTCAAATTGTTGCCTGGCCATGGAAATCCTTGTGGCGTTTGATGCACTACCCTACTCCGGGGCATGCAGTTCACGCAATTGTTGCAGGAATCCGACGCACTCGTCGGGCAGCGGCGCTTCCACCGCCAGCGGCTCGCCCGTGGCCGGGTGGATAAACACCAGCCGGTGGGCATGCAGGAACATGCGCTTGAGGCCCGGCCTGGCGCCGGAACGCGCCAGTGCCTTGTTCAGCGAGAAGTCACCATATTTTTCGTCGCCGACGATCGGGAAACCCGAGTGGGCCAGGTGGACGCGGATCTGGTGGGTACGGCCGGTCTTCAGCTCGGCCTCCAGCAGGGTGAAGCCCTGGAAGGCCTCGACCCGGTTGAACACGGTGTGCGAGGCCAGCCCGTCGGCCTGCACCCGCACCCGGCGCTCGCCGTCCGGCGTGCTGTACTTATATAGCGGCAGCTTCACGTGCTGGCGCGCGTTCGGGAATTCGCCGGCCACGCAGGCGAAATAGCGCTTGTCCATCGCGCTGCCGCGAATCTGCTCGTGCAGGTGGACCAGCGCCGAGCGCTTCTTGGCCAGCACCAGGATGCCGGAGGTCTCGCGGTCGAGCCGGTGCACCAGCTCCAGGAACTTGGCCTCGGGCCGCGACCGGCGCAATTGCTCGATCACGCCGAAGGCCACGCCCGAGCCGCCGTGCACGGCCACGCCGGCCGGCTTGTTGATCACCAGCAGCTGGGCGTCCTCAAACAGCACCGGGAACTCCCCCGCCGGCACATGCTGGGCATTGTCCGATTGCGCCGAATTCGCCACCCGCATTGGCGGAATGCGCACTACATCACCCGACTGCAGACGATAAGTGGCATCGATCCGCCCCTTATTGACGCGAACTTCCCCCGAACGCAGCACCCGGTAGATATGGCTCTTGGGCACGCCCTTGGCCACCTTCAGCAGGAAGTTGTCAATGCGCTGACCTTCCGAGCCTTCGTCAATCGTGACATACGCCACCTGTGGGCTGGCCGGCGCAGCTTCGGCAGCCTTTTCAATTTGATGGCGTAACTCATTCATTTTCAATATAATTTCCTCGCTGTCCCGGCTTGTGGCCGGCAGCGCAAGACCTGTGTAAGCGATTAATCTTCGAGTTTTCCTGGATTTTTCGCATTCTACACTTGGGGTTGCCGCCAACCCCGCCCGTCTCCCGCAACTTTGCGTTCCGCCAAGCGCCAGACGGGCAAATGGCAGTAAAAAGCAGCACGCACGGTGCCGCCGGCATGCAGGAAGTCGCCCAAAGGAGGCTTCGGCGAGGCAGGCGGTGACGTGGGAACTGAGTGTTCAGGTAAAACAGAATTTAAAGGCGGATGCCACTGCCGGCATCCGCTTCGGTGAGAGAAGTCCTGCCCGCACCGGGAAACGGTGCCGGCCGGCAGGTTAGCCTGCCGCCTGACTGGAAATACCGGCGCCCGGTCGCAGAATTCCAAGAAGTAGTAGGTGCGCCCGCCAGGAGTAGTCAGGCAGCAACGGCAACCATGCCGTGTCCGAAAAATTTGCTCTTTGACGCGTCTAGGCCTTCCGCGGCCGGCCGCGATGCCGCCGGCGCCGGTTGCGCCGGCGTTCAGCATCGCCTCCGGCACGGGAACGCGCCGGATGTCTGCGCAAGAGCAGCCTCCGGTGTTCTCTCCTGCCCCGCGGACGTTACCCCGACGTCATCGCTCTCTTTCACCCGCGCCCAGCCGCTCGCCTATCCCGCGCAGCGGCGCTTTCCGGCAATTCTCGCGCCTCGCTCGCTCCCTCGCGTGCTCCATGGATCGCCGCGGACACCGCCCAGACGGTGCCACCCGCGACACTGGAGTGAGGTATTGCGATGAAACGCATGCTGTTCAACGCGACGCAACAGGAGGAATTGCGCGTCGCCATCGTCGACGGTCAGAAACTGATCGATATCGACATCGAGACTGCCGGGCGCGAACAGCGCAAGGGCAACATCTACAAGGGTGTCATCACCCGCATCGAACCCTCGCTGGAAGCCTGCTTCGTCAACTACGGCGAAGAGCGCCACGGCTTCCTGCCGTTCAAGGAAGTAGCCCGCGCCTTCTTCAAGGAAGGCATCGACGTGCGCAACGCGCGCATCCAGGATGCCCTGCATGAAGGCCAGGAACTGATCGTCCAGGTCGAGAAGGAAGAACGCGGCAACAAGGGCGCGGCCCTGACCACCTTCATCTCGCTGGCCGGCCGCTACCTGGTGCTGATGCCCAACAACCCGCGCGGCGGCGGCGTGTCGCGCCGCATCGAGGGCGAGGACCGCCAGGAACTGCGCGAGACCATGGCGCAGCTGACCGTGCCGGAAGGCATGAGCATCATCGCCCGGACTGCAGGCATCGGCCGCTCGGCCGAGGAACTGCAGTGGGACCTGAACTACCTGCTGCAGCTGTGGAAGGCCATCGACGGCGCCGCCGGCGACAACAAGGCCCCGCTGCTGATCTACCTGGAATCGAGCCTGGTCATCCGCGCCATCCGCGACTACTTCCAGCCGGATATCGGCGAGATCCTGATCGACACCGACGAGATCTACGAACAGGCCCGCGCCTTCATGAGCGTGGTGATGCCTGACAACATGAACCGCGTGAAGAAGTACCGGGACGACGTGCCGCTCTTCTCGCGTTTCCAGATCGAGCACCAGATCGAGTCGGCCTACTCGCGCATGGTGATGCTGCCCTCGGGCGGCGCCATCGTGATCGACCACACCGAGGCGCTGGTCTCCGTGGACGTGAACTCGGCCCGCGCCACCAAGGGCGCCGACATCGAGGAAACCGCGCTGCGCACCAACCTCGAGGCCGCCGACGAGATCGCGCGCCAGCTGCGCCTGCGCGACCTGGGCGGCCTGATCGTGATCGACTTCATCGACATGGAGTCGGGCAAGGCCCAGAAGGACGTGGAAACGCGCCTGAAGGACGCGCTGCGCCACGACCGCGCGCGCGTGCAGATGGGCAAGATCAGCCGCTTCGGCCTGATGGAGCTGTCGCGCCAGCGCCTGCGGCCGTCGCTGTCGGAGGGCTCGCACATCACTTGCCCGCGCTGCAACGGCACCGGCCATATCCGCGATACGGAATCGTCCGCCCTGCAGGTGCTGCGCATCATCCAGGAAGAGGCGATGAAGGAAAACACCGCCGCCATCCACTGCCAGGTGCCGGTGGAAGTGGCCGCCTTCCTGCTGAACGAGAAGCGCCAGGAAATCAACCTGATCGAGCTGCGCTTCAAGGTCAATGTGCTGCTGATCCCCAACAAGCACCTGGAAACGCCGCATTACAAGCTGGAGCGCCTGCGCCACGACGACCCGCGCCTGGAAGAAAGCACCGCCAGCTACCGCATGGCCGAGGCCGCCGCCAAGGAACTGGAAGCCGACACCAGCTACAGCAGCCGCCGCAAGGAAGAAGCCAAGCCGCGCCAGGAAGCCGCGGTCAAGGGCATCACCCCGGAACAACCGGCCCCGGTGTCGGTGCCGCGCCCCGAGCGCGCACCCAAGCCGGAAGCCCCGGTCGCCCCGCCCGTGCCGGCCACCCAGCCGGTGGTCAGCGGCGGTTTTATCGCCTGGCTGAAGGGCCTGTTCGGTGCCCGTCCGGCAACCCCGCCGGTGGTGGAACCGGCCAAGCCGGCGGTTGCCACTGAGGCCCGCAGCGCCGAAGGCCGGCGCGAGCGCGGCCAGCGCGGCGAAGGCCGTGGCCTGCGTGGTGAGCGTGGCGACCGCGCCGAGCGTGGTGAGCGCGCGGAGCGTGGCGAGCGCCAGGGCCGCGGCCAGCGCGGCGACCGTGCCGAGCGCGCGGAACGTGGTGAACGCCAGGGTGCCGAGCGCGGCGAGCAACGCGAGGGCCGTGGCGAACGCCAGGGCCGCCAGCCGCGCCAGCAAGGTGAAGGCCAGGCCACCCCGGCCCTGGCACGCCAGGGCGAGGCGGTGCAAGCCGAGCGCGCCCAGGGCGAGCGCGTCGAGGGCCGTCAGGAAGGCCGCCGCGACCGCAACCAGGAACGCCGCGAGCGCCAGCGTGAACGCCAGCGCGAACGCAGCGAACTGCGCGAAGCCGAAGCCGGTGAAGCACCGCGGCCGGAAGCCGTCGCCGCCGCCCAGGCTCTGGGCGTGCTGCCGCAGGCCGTGACCGAAGAGACGCAAGCCGTCCGCGCCGAGTTGCCGGAAGGTGCCGAAAGCACCGCCGAGACCGCTGAGGGCGAAGAGCGCCGCCGCCGCAACCGCCGTGGCCGCAACCGCTATCGCCGCGAGCGCGACGAGTCGGTGCAAGTTGCCCAGGGCGAAGGCGACGAAGAGGCCGCCGCTGCTGAAGCCGTTGCCCCGGTACGTGCTGAAGCCCCCGTGCCGGCCGAGCCCGCACCGCAAGCTGCCGTGGCCGTGGCCGCTGCGGCCGAGGCCGTCGAAGCGATCCGCATCGCCGTGCCGGAAGATGTGACGCCCGCGCCGGTCGCCGAGGCAGCCCCGGTGACCGCGCCGGTTGCCGAGCCCGCGCCCCAGCAAGCTGCGCCGGTAGCCGTTGCCGTCACGGAAGCCATTGCCGCCGAAGCGATCGTCGAGACCACCGCAAGCGTGGCCGTCGAAGCGGCTCCGGTGGTGGCGGCACCTGCCGCTGCACCGGTCGCCGCCCCTGTCGCCGAAGCCGCACCGGCCGAAGTGTTCGCCCCGGCAGCCCCGGTCGTTGCTGCAGCGCCGGCCACCCCGGCAGCGCTGGAAAACCTGGAATCGATGCTGGCCACCGCCGGCCTTCAATGGGTCCATACCGACAGCGACAAGCTGCGTTCGGCCCAGGAAGCCGCCGCCCGCATTGCGCCCGCTCCGCGCGTGCAGCGCGAGCGCAAGGCGCTGCCGCCACTGCCCCACGGTCCGATGATCCTGGTGGAAACCGGTGGCCGCGAAGTGGAGATGGCATCGCAGCAGTAAGCGTTGCCGCTGCACCGCAGCCAAAGCAAGAAGGGGACGGCCACGCCGTCCCCTTTTTTCATGGGCAGCCGGCCGGATGAATCCCCGCCATCTCCGGGGGATGCGGGTGCCCCACCCCCGCCTCGGCTAGAATGGCAGCAGAAGGCATCCGGCCCTCGAGCGCCCCTGATTTGGCCACGCCGCCAGGCCGCTCCCCGGACGCCGTGCCCACCCACAGGCCATGACCGAATCCGTCATTCCGATTTTCGACCTGCGCGACCATCGCTACCGCTCGATGACGCCCAGCATTCCCGGCAAGCTGGCTGCCCCCACCGGCCTGGTGGCCGACACCCGCGGCCGGCCGCTGCATGACCTGCGCATCTCGGTGACGGACCGCTGCAACTTCCGCTGCGTCTACTGCATGCCGAAGGAAGTCTTCGACAAGGACTACACCTTCCTGCCGCACTCCGAGCTGCTGAGCTTCGAGGAGATCGAGCGCACCGCGCGCCTGTTCGTCGCCCACGGCGTCGAGAAAATCCGCCTGACCGGCGGCGAGCCGCTGCTGCGCAAGAATATCGAGCACCTGGTGGAGATGCTGGCGAAGATCGAGACGGTCTCGGGCAAGCCGCTGGACCTGACGCTCACCACCAACGCCTCGCTGCTGGCGCGCAAGGCGCGCGCGCTGCGCGACGCGGGACTGACGCGGGTCAGCGTCAGCCTGGACGCGATCGACGACACCACCTTCCGCCGCATGAACGACGTGGACTTCGCCGTCGCCGACGTGCTGCACGGCATCGAGACCGCGCAGGCCGTGGGGCTGACGCCGATCAAGGTCAACATGGTGGTCAAGCGCGGCACCAATGACCAGGAAATCGTGCCGATGGCGCGCCACTTCCGCAATAGCGGCATCATCCTGCGCTTTATCGAGTTCATGGACGTGGGCGCCAGCAACCACTGGCAGATGGATGAAGTGCTGCCGTCCGCCGAGGTGGTGAAGCGCATCGATGCGGAATTCCCGCTCGAACCGGTGCAGGCCAACTACTCCGGCGAAACCGCCGAGCGCTGGCGCTACCGCGACGGCAGCGGCGAGGTCGGCGTGATCTCCAGCGTCACCCACGCCTTCTGCGGCGACTGCAGCCGCATCCGGCTGTCCACCGAAGGCCGGCTCTACCTGTGCCTGTTCGCCACCGAGGGCTTCGACCTGCGCGCGCTGCTGCGCGGCGGCTACAGCGACCTGGAAATCTCCAATGCGATTGCGCAGGTGTGGCAGGGCCGCACCGACAATTATTCCGAGCAGCGCAGCGACCCGACGGTGCGCGCCAGGCGTGCCGAGCGCAAGATCGAGATGTCCTATATCGGCGGCTGACCCCGCCGCACACAAAATCCATGATTGCACGCGACGACATCACCGGCCTGATCCTCGCAGGCGGCAGGGGCAGCCGCATGGGCGGCACCGACAAGGGCCTGCAGCCGCTGCACGGCACGCCGATGGCCATGCACACGATGATGCGGCTTACCCCCCAGGTGGGCGGGCTGATGATCAATGCCAACCGCAACCTGGCCGCCTATGAGTCGTTCGGCGTGCCGGTCTACACCGATACCGTGCCCGACTTCGCCGGTCCGCTGGCGGGGATGCTGGCCGGCCTGGAGCAATGCGCCACGCCGTGGATGGTGACCGCCCCTTGCGATTCGCCGTTCCTGCCGACCGACCTGGTGGCGCGCCTGGCGCAGGCGATCGAGGCCGAAGGCGCGGACCTGGCGATCCCCGTCACGCTGGACGAAGACGGCCGGCGCCAGACCCAACCTGTGTTCTGCCTGATGCCGGTCAGTGCGCTCGACAGCCTGGTGGCTTATCTTTCCGGCGGCGGCCGCAAGATCGAGACCTGGGCCGCCTCGCACCGCCTGGCCGAAGTGCTGTTCGACGACGCCGCGGCCTTTGCCAATATCAACACCCTGGACGAACTGCGCACGCACGAAACGCGCTGAGCCACCATGCCCACCCTGCAATCCGTCATCTCCTGCCTTTCCGACTACGACCCCACCGCCCTGCCGGTGGACCAGGCCAACCGCATCATCGGCGAGGTAGTCGAGCCGGTGCGCGGCGTCGAGCAGTTGCCGATCCGCAGCGCCCTGGACCGCGTGCTGGCCGAGGACATCGTCTCGCCCATCGACGTGCCGGCGCATGACAACTCGGCGATGGACGGCTATGCCTTCCAGGGTGCCGCGCTGGCAGCCGCGCAGACCGCCACGGTCGAGCTGGAAGTCATCGGCAGCGCCTTCGCCGGCGGCGCCCGCGCGCTGGCGCCCACGGCGGCGCAGGCGGTGCGCATCATGACCGGCGCGGTGATGCCGGCCGGCTGCGACACCGTGGTGCCGCAGGAGTTCGTGGAAGCCGTGGACGACGGCGCGCGCATCCGCTTTGCCGCCGACTGCGTGCGCACCGGCGACAACCGGCGCCTGCGCGGCGAAGATCTGGCGCGCGGCCAGGCCGCGCTGCAGGCCGGACGCATCCTCCAGCCGGCCGACCTGGGCCTGCTGGCTTCGCTGGGCGTGGCCGAGGTGCGCGTGCGCCGGCGCCTGCGCGTGGCGTTCTTCTCCACCGGAGACGAGCTGCGCTCGATCGGCGAGCCGCTCGATCCCGGCTGCGTCTACGACTCCAACCGCTACACGCTGTACGGCATGCTGCGCCGGATGAACGTCGACCTGCTCGACATGGGCGTGGTGCGCGACGACCCCGAGGCGCTCGAAGCCGCCTTCCGCACCGCCTGCGAGACCGCCGACGCGGTCATCACCTCCGGCGGCGTCTCGGTCGGCGAGGCCGACTACACCAAGCAGATCATGGCGCGCCTGGGCGATGTCACGTTCTGGAAGATCGCGATGCGCCCGGGCCGGCCGATGGCCTTCGGCCGCATCAATTCCAACGGCCGCGACGCGCTCCTGTTCGGCCTGCCGGGCAACCCGGTGGCGGTGATGGTCACCTTCTACCACTTCGTGCGCGCCGCGCTGCAGCGGCTGATGGGCGCCAGCGTGGCACCGCTGCCGCTGCTGCGCGTGCGCAGCGCGCAAGCCATCCGCAAGAAGCCCGGCCGCACCGAGTACCAGCGCGGCATCCTGGCGCGCGCCGGCGACGGCCAGTGGGAAGTGCGCATCACCGGCCAGCAGGGCTCGGGCGTGCTGCGCTCGATGAGCGAGGCCAACTGCTTTATCGTGCTCGGTCATGAACAGGACTCGGTCAAGGCCGGCGATGCGGTCGAGGTGATGCTGTTCGACGGACTGGTCTAGCCGGACCGGCAGGCGCTACACGCAAGCGCTTGCCACACGCCGGAGCAATGTGTCGTTTTTGTGCCGCACATTTGCGGCCATAGCACAGCCGGCACGGGGCTTTCGCCTGCCCCCGCCGCCGGCGGGCTATGCTTGGCATCGGCCAATCGCTACACTTGGCGCACGATTCAGAACCATTCGAGTATCCCCCGTCATGAATCAGGAGATCGCCTACCTCCACCCCGTCAAGACCGCCCGCGCGCTGGTGCTGGTCTACTTGTGCTTCTCGCTGCCGATCGTGTCGCTGGGCCTGTTTGTCACCTTCGTCCGCTACGGTGACCTGCCCGCCATCACGGTCTTCAGCGCAATCATCCTGAATGCGCTGATCGGCTTTGGCCTGCTGTGGCTGGCCTGCAAGGCCTACAACTGGGTGGCCGCCCGCTTCGGCGGCATTGAAGTCCACGTGCGCGAACTGGCGCCCGAAGACGAGCGCTGAGCAGCGCGCCGGCGCCCAGGCCGGCAGCAATCCGCAAGCCCCGCGGGGGCTTGCCCTGACCCTTCCCTGCCGCGCGTTCAGCCGCCGTTGTCTTCGGCGGCCTCCGGCGCGTCCGCCGCTGCTGCCGCATTGAGGCCAAGCACCTGCTGCGCGGCCTCGCCCGGCAGCGCTTCCACCGTGCGCAGCTTGCGCGCCATCTGGCGCGTGCGCACTTCGGCCTGCTCGATATTGCGCGCGGCGCGCTCCAGCGTATCGCGGGTCTTGGCCAGCACGTCGCCGAACTTGCCGAACTCGGTCTTGACCGCGCCCAGCACCTCCCACACCTCGCTTGAGCGCTTTTCCAGCGCCAGCGTGCGGAAACCCATCTGCAGGCTGTTCAGCAACGCGGTCAGCGTGGTCGGCCCGGCCACGGTCACACGGTAGTCGCGCTGCATCAGGTCGGTCAGGCCCGGGCGCCGCAGCACCTCGGCGTACAACCCCTCGGTCGGCAGGAACAGGATGGCGAAATCCGTGGTCTGGGGCGGCGACAGGTATTTCTCGGCGATGGTCTGGGCCTCGCGCCGCAGCGCCACTTCCAGTTCGCGGCCAAAAGCGAGCACGCCATCCGGGTCGCCCCGCTCCTGCGCGTCCACCAGGCGCTCGTACTGTTCCTTGGGAAACTTGGCGTCGACCGGCAGCCAGACCGGCGCATTGTCGCCACCCGCGGCCTTGCCCGGCAGCCGGATCGCGAACTCCACCCGCGCGCCCGAGTTGCGCACGGTCTCGACATTCTTGCCGTACTGCTCCGGCGTCAGCATCTGCTCCAGCAGCATTTCCAGCTGGACTTCGCCCCAGGTGCCGCGCGACTTCACATTGGTCAGCACCTTTTTCAGGTCGCCCACGCCCTGCGCCAGCACCTGCATCTCGCCCAGCCCGCGGTGCACCTGCTCGAGCCGCTCCGACACCAGCCGGAAGGACTCGCCCAGGCGCTGCTCCAGCGTGGCATGCAGCTTCTCGTCGACAGTGCGGCGCATTTCCTCCAGCTTGGCGGCGTTGTTGGCCTCGATGTCCTGCAGCTTCTTCTCCAGCGTGGCGCGCACTTCGGCCAGGCGCCGCTCGTTGGCTTCGGACATCTGCGCCAGCTGCTGCTGCAGCCCGTCGCCGAAGCGGCGCAGCGTGCCGGCCTGCTCGTCGCGCGCCTGCTGGCCCTGCAGCATCAGGTGCTGGCGCACCTGCTCGAGCTGCTGGGTGTTGGTCTCGGTCAGCTTGGCCAGTTGCTGCGCGAAGGTGTCGATCTGGTTGTTCTGCAGCGTGGCGATGCCCGTCAGCTGCGACGACAGCGCCTGCTGGAAGCGCAGCATCTGCTGGGCCGACTCGTCGCGGCTGCCGCGCGCGGCGTCGGCCACGTCGGTGCGCAACTCCCGCTCCAGCCGCTCCATGCCGCGCGCGCTTTCCGCGCGCATGTCGGCCAGTTGCCGGCCAAGCTCGGCCCCCGGCGAGGCAGCCTGCTGGCGCAGCAGGACGATGACCAGCAGGACGACCGCGAGCAGCGCCACGGCCAGCGTCAGGAACGGAATCAGGGTCATGCAGCAGGAAACAGGTAAATGGCAGGCTTAGCGGCGCCGCGACATGACGTCGGGGTTGATCACGGTGGGTGGATGGCCGGCCTGCGGGCCCTGGTCGAGCGCGGCGATCAGGTTGTCGGCGGCCAGCATCGCCATCGCACGGCGGGTCTTCTCGGAGGCGCTGGCGATATGCGGCGTGAGCACGACGTTGGGCACCGTCAGCAGGTCCGGATTGACGCTGGGCTCGCCCTCGAACACATCCAGGCCGGCGCCGAAGATGCGCTTGTCGCGCAGCGCCTGCGCCAGCGCGGCATCGTCGACGATGCCGCCGCGCGCCAGGTTCACCAGCGTCGCGGTCGGCTTCATCAGCGCCAGCTCGGCCGCGCCGATGGCGTGGTGGCTCTGCGGGCCATAGGGCAGCACCAGCAGCAGGTGGTCGGACTGGCGCAGCAGGTCTTCCTTGCTGACATAGCGCGCGCTCAGCGCGCGCTCGGTGTCCGCCGGCAGCTGGCTGCGGTTGTGGTACAGCACGCTCATGCCAAACCCGCTCGCGCGGCGCGCCAGCGCCTGCCCGATGCGGCCCATGCCGAGGATGCCGAGCGTGCTGCCGTACAGGTCCATGCCTACCAGCATGTCATAGCTCCAGCGCTGCCACTTGCCGGCGCGCAGGTAGTGCTCGGCCTCGGTCACGCGGCGCGCGGTGGCCATCAGCAGGGCCCAGCCGAAGTCGGCGGTGGTCTCGGTCAGCACGTCCGGCGTATTGGTGGCGACAATGCCGGCGGCCGTCAGCGCCGGCACGTCCAGGTTGTTGTAGCCGACCGCCATGTTGCACACCGCGCGCAGCGCCGGCAGCCCGGCGACCACGTCGCCGTCGATGCGGTCGGCGGCGTTGGCCAGCACGCCGGCCTTGCCCGCCAGGCGCGCCTTCAGTGCGGCGGCATCCAGCACCGCGTCCTGCTGGTTGTCGTCGACATCGAAGTACTGCGCCAGGTGCGCGATGACTTCGGGATAGATGGCGCGGGTGACAAGGACAGACGGCTTCATGGCATCAAACGTGGAAGAAGAGGAAGGTCATGATGACGAACAGCGGCACCAGGAAGGTGCCCGAGTACAGCATGTAGCCGAAGAAGCTCGGCATGCGCACGCCGCGGTTCTCGGCAATGGCTTTGATCATCAGGTTGGGGGCATTGCCGATATAGGTATTGGCGCCCATGAACACGGCCCCGGCCGAGATCGCGGCCAGCGTCGAGGCATCGCGCGTCATCAGCGTGGCCGCGTCGCCACCGGCGGTGTTGAAGAACACCAGGTAGGTCGGCGCGTTGTCCAGGAACGAGGACAGCAGGCCGGTGGCCCAGAAGTACATGCCGTCGACCGGCTGGCCGTTGCTGTCGCTGACCGCGCGGATCACCCCGGAGAAAGCGCCGTCGGTGCCGGCCTTGAGCATGGCAATGACCGGGATGATGGTGAGGAAGATGCCGGCAAAGAGCTTGCCGACTTCCAGGATCGGCTCCCAGTTGAATTCATTGCCGGCACGCGCCGCCTGCGGCGTCACCAGCAGCGACACCACCGCCACCACCACCAGCAGCGCATCGCGCACCGCGGCCTGCAGCGGCACCTCGGTGCCCAGGACGTCGAATGCGATGCCCGGCTGCCACAGCCCGCTCATCAGCACCAGGCCGATCACGGCCAGCAGCAGCACGAAGTTGAACTTGCCCTCGATGGCGATGCCGCCCGAGTCCGGCGTGGGGTCGCTGCGCGGTGGCAGCTCCTCTTCCTTGTTCTGGTAGTAGTGACGGTCGACCAGGTAGAACAGCACCAGCAGCACCACGCAGATAAAGACCGTCTCCGGGAAGATGTTGCGCATGGTCCAGAAGAAGTCCACGCCTTTCAGGAAGCCCAGGAACAGCGGCGGATCGCCCAGCGGCGTCAGCGAGCCACCGGCATTGGCCACCAGGAAGATAAAGAACACCACCACGTGCGCCACGTGGCGGCGGTTGTCATTGGCGCGCAGCAGCGGCCGGATCAGCAGCATGGCCGCGCCGGTGGTGCCCATGAAGCTGGCCAGCAGCGTGCCCAGCGCCAGGATGCCGGTATTGAGCCCGGGCGTGCCGTGCAGGTTGCCGCGCACGCAGATGCCGCCGGCCACGATATACAGCGAGGCGATCAGAACGATGAACGGGATGTACTCGGCCAGCAGCGCGTGCCCCGCGCTGGCCGCGGCCGCATGCGTGCCGAACGCTGCCGCGAACGGCAGCAGGAACAGCAGCCCCCAGCCCGCGGCGATCTTGCCGTAGTGGTGGTGCCAGAACTTGGGCGCAACCAGCGGCCACACCGCGATCGACAGCAGGATGCCGGCGAACGGCAGCCCCCACAGCGGGGACAGCGACGCCCCGTCAAGGTCCGCGGCATGGCCGGCGGCGGGAAATGCGGCCAGCACGGCCAGCAGCGGCAACAGCACGGAGGCACGTCGCATCAGGCAGGATCTCCTCGGGAATGCAGCATTCATTGGCGCACCGCCGGCACGAAGCCGCGGCACGCAGGCAAGCCTGCAAGTGTAATTCAAGCACCTCTTGCCCCGGGGCTTCCGGCATGGGTGGTGCATCGCATTCCGTGCGGCAAAAGCCGCGGGTTCAGGCCTCGTCGACCAGGATCACATGCACGCGGTACGGGCCATGGGCGCCGAGCACGATGGTCTGCTCGATATCGCCCGTGCGCGAAGGCCCGCTGATGATATTGGTGGCGCGCGGCAGTTCGCCGCGCTCGCTGCGCACCAGCGCAAAGGCGTCTTCCAGGCCGGCGACGATGCGCGAGCGCGGCACTACCGCCACGTGGGTCTCGGGCAGCAGCGCGGCCGAGGCAAAGGTGGCCGGGCCCGACAGCAGCATCAGCGAGCCGGTCTCGGCAATCGCGCAGAAGCAGCCAGTGATGCCGACCAGGTCGCCATGATCGTGGTCGGCCTCGACCTCGCGCACCGGCGGGCGGCATTCCACCGCCAGCCCCGCGGCCTGCCACGGCAGCGGGCCCAGCGCGTCCCACGCCACGGCACGGTGGACCAGGTTCAGGTTGTCCAGAAAGCGCACGGTGGCGGCGGGCACCTCGTCCATCCTCGCCACGCGGTCGACGGTCGAGGCCATGCGCTGGGCCTGCGCCAGGAAGGCCTCGGCCAGGTCGACGGCCACCGCCGGGCGCGGGCCCTGCGGGTGACGCGCCAGGTAGTCGGCCACGGCCTCGCGCTCGCCCGCGCTCGGCCGGGTCGGCCTGCCCTGGGCAGCACGGATGCGGGCAAAGATGCGGTCGCGGGCGTCGTTGGTTTCCATAAGGCCTGGCTGGAGAAGCGCAAAGCGCGGCGAACGCGCGATGCGCCGATTATAGTGGCGCCCGCCGCATGCAGAGCATGCGATGGCCGGCGCAAGGTGTTGAATTTTGCTACGCCGCGGGCTGAACCGAGTACACCTGGCGCAGGTAGGACAGGTAGCCGGGATCGTCGCACATGGTCTTTTCCGGCGTGTCCGACAGCTTGGCCACCGGCTGCCCGTTGCAGCGCACCATCTTGATCACGATCTGCAGCGGGGTATAGCCGAGGTCGTTGGTCAGGTTGGTGCCGACGCCAAAGGCGAGCCGGCAGCGGCCATGGAAGCGCTCGTACAGTTCGATCACGCGCGGGATGTCGAGGCTGTCGCTGAAGATCAGCGTCTTGGTGCGCGGGTCGACGCGGTTGGCGGCATAGTGGGCGACCATGCGCTCGCCCCACAGCATCGGGTCGCCGGAATCATGGCGCACGCCATCGAAGAGCTTGCAGAAATACAGGTCGAAGTCGCGCAGGAAGGCATCGAAGCCGTAGGTATCCGACAGCGCGATGCCCAGGTCACCGCGGTACTCGCGCGCCCAGCGCTCCAGTGCGTACACCTGCGAATCGCGCAGCCGCGGGCCCAGCGCCTGGCAGGCCTGCAGGTATTCATGCGCCATCGTGCCCAGCGGCACCATATTGTGCAGACGGGCAAAGTGGACGTTGCTGGTGCCGGCCAGCTGCGGCCCGAGCAGGCGCCGCATGGTCAGCAGCACCTCTTCCTGCCATTCGCGCGAAAAGCGCCGGCGCGTGCCGTAGTCGGCGATCACGCAATCGGCCAGCTCGGGTGTCTTCAGCAAGGCCAGCTTCTGGTCCAGCCGGCGGCGGCCTTCGGCCAGGTCGGGCCTGGGCTGGGTGCGGCGGAAATAGACCTCGTTGACGATCGCCAGGACCGGCACTTCGAACAGGATGGTATGCAGCCACGGGCCGATGATCGAGATCTCGATCTCGCCATTGCCCTGCGGGGACGGCCGCACCGAGACATATTTCTCGTTCAGGTGGAACAGGCCGAGGAAGTCGACGAAATCGCTCTTGATAAAGCGCAGCCCGCGCAGGTAGGCGAGCTCGTCGTCGGTGAAGCGCAACTGGCACAGGTGTGCCACCTCGGCGCGGATCTCATCGATATAGGGCGTCAGGTCGACGCCCGCGTTGCGGCACTTGAAGCGGTATTCCACTTGCGCCTGCGGGAACTGATGCAGCACCACCTGCATCATCGTGAATTTGTACAGGTCGGTGTCGAGCAGGGACGGGATGATCATAGCGGGCCAGACGGCGATGCCGGGTCAGTACGTCATGCTAACCGAAGTCTGGCCGCACCCGGCCACTCTTGCCGCTCAACCACCATCGAGGAAGGGCTGTGGCTGCCGCGGCGCCTCCCTGCCCCGGGCCTTGCCCTGCAGGCACCACAACTGGCGGCCGTCGGTAGCGGGGCACGACACCAGCGTGGCGGCGGCGCGCGGCACCCGCTGCGGCAGCGGCTCGGCAAAGGCGCCGTCGCCGGCCATGATGCGCTCGGTGTAGACCTGGGTCCCGGCGCGCTCGAAGCGCAACACCTGGACCCGGTCGCCCGGCTGCGGCTGCAACTGCGGCCCGCACGGCATCAGGCCGGCCCGGCCGCAATGGGCGATGGCGTCGCCCGCGGGCGAATCGGTCACGCTGAAGTGGTCCCACTCGAACGCGGTCAGCGCCGGCAGCGCGACCGGCGCATCGGTGCGCGCGCGCCACGCCACCAGGCGCGATACCACGCTGTCGGCCATGCCCGGCGACTGGGCCAGGGTCTGGGCGGCAACCGACCCGATCGGCGCCAGAAATGCCGTCAGCAGCACAACAATGGGTGCGAAGATCCGGCGCATCGCGGCATCGTGCCGCAGGCTGGCAAGGCAAGGCTGGCGTGGCATACGGGTCTCCCGGCACGGATGCAAGTGACTGTTGGCGGCCTCATCATGCCCGCTGGCGGGCCGACATGCCAGCAGGCCGCCATGCGTTAAATCAAAAGTACATAAAGAAATAAGAAAACTATCTGATCCGGCTATATAGACCCGCTATTCTTGCCAGAAGCCTCGGCTACAATATCGCTTTCCGAAAGGCCTCGGCCGGCGCTCGCCCAGCCCATGCTGCCATGCGGCACCATGCGGTGGATGCGGCGTCCGCCGGCAAGAAGCGGCCCCACAGTTTCCCATTAAAAGCCGACCTGTTTTCCTGGAACCGAAATGACTCACGTTGTCACCGAATCCTGCATCCGTTGCCGCTACACAGACTGCGTTGACGTGTGTCCGGTCGATTGTTTCCGCGAAGGCCCCAACTTCCTGGCTATCGACCCGGATGAGTGCATCGACTGCGCCGTGTGCGTGGCCGAATGCCCGGTGAACGCCATTTACGCCGAGGAAGACGTGCCGGGCGACCAGCAGCAGTTCATCAACCTGAACGCCGAGCTGGCCCGCAACTGGCCCTCCATCACCAAGACCAAGGCCCCGCTGGCCGAGGCCGAGGAATGGAAGGACGCCACTGACAAGCTGCAGTACCTGCAGCGCTGACAGAACAAGAAAGCCGTCCCCACGCGCTTTCCGCAACACCGGGCACAAGCGGCCCATGCAAACGTATCAGGACGAATATGGACTTGAGCATTCCAAATCCCGTCGCCGACACGACCAAGCAGGTCGACGGCGGCAGCCCTGCAGGCGGCCAGCCGCAGGAGATCGATGCGCTGATCGTCGGTGCCGGCCCGGTGGGCCTGTTCCAGGTCTTTGAACTGGGCCTGCTCGAAATCAAGGCACATGTCATCGATTCCCTGAAGGTGGTCGGCGGCCAGTGCGTGGAGCTCTATCCGGACAAGCCCATCTACGACATCCCGGCGGTGCCCATCTGCACCGGCCAGGAACTGACCGACAACCTGCTCAAGCAGATCGAGCCGTTCGAGCCCACCTTCCACCTGGGTCAGGAAGTCGCCGTCGTGGAGCGCCGCGAGGACGGCCGCTTCTTCGTCGAGACCTCGCTCGGAACCCGCTTCATCACCAAGACCATCTTTATCGCCGCCGGCGTGGGTTCGTTCCAGCCGCGCACGCTGAAGGTCGAGGGCATCGACAAGTTCGACGGCAAGCAGCTGTTCTACCGCGTCAAGGACCCGAGCCGCTTCCATGGCCGCAACCTGGTGATCATCGGCGGCGGTGACTCGGCGCTGGACTGGACGCTGGACCTGGTCGGCAAGGCCGAGTCGGTGGTGATGATCCACCGCCGCGACGGCTTCCGCGCCGCGCCGGCCTCGGTCGCCAAGATGAAGGAACTGTGCGAGCAAATGGAAATGCAGTTCCTGGTCGGCCAGGTCGGCGGCTATGAAGAGAAGGACGGCGTGCTCACCGAGATCAAGGTGACCGGCGCCGACGGCGTGACCCGCCGCCTGCCGGTGGATGACCTGCTGGTGTTCTTCGGCCTGTCGCCCAAGCTCGGCCCGATCGCCGAGTGGGGCCTGGACCTGGAGCGCAAGCAGATCAAGGTGGACACCGAGAAGTTCGAGACCAATATCCCGGGCATCTTCGCGGTGGGCGACATCAATACCTACCCCGGCAAGAAGAAGCTGATCCTGTCGGGCTTCCACGAGGCCGCGCTGGCCGCGTTCGGTGCCGCGCCGTATATCTTCCCCGAGAAGAAAATCCACATGCAGTACACCACCACCTCGCCGAAGCTGCACAAGATCCTCGGCGTGGATTCGCCGGTGTTCGACTGAGCCGGGCGAGTGCCGCAGAAAAAAACCGCCGCGAGGCGGTTTTTTTCTGGCACAAACCAAAAACCATAGCTATAATGCGGCCTCGCTGTTCGACACGACGGCACGAAGCCAGCAGAGATGCCCTTCGCACCGTACGGCAGGCAGCAAGCCGGAAGCTTTCAGACACCTTCTGACAAGAACAAAATGTCGAAAAGGTGTTGACGAAGAAAAGAGAAACTGGCTATAATTTCTCTCTCAGCTGTTCCCCGATAGCTCAGTCGGTAGAGCGACGGACTGTTAATCCGCAGGTCCCTGGTTCGAGCCCAGGTCGGGGAGCCAACCGATACGGAAGCCCGGTGCAAACGCACCGGGCTTTTTCGTTTTGGGCTTCGGTTCGCGCAACGCGCTTCGATCTTGTCCGGCCTCGACAGCCGTCACGACAGCCTGCGGGCCGCCGCAACGCCTGCCCTCTCCCACTTATCCCTGCAGCGAACCGCCAGCGGCCTTCAGCGCCACGACAATGGCGTCGGCATTGGCCTCGATCCGATGCAGCGGCCCCGCCACGGACATGCCATAGGTCACGCCCCCGATGGCCACCGGGAAGGCGATCGCGCCGAGATCAGGAAACGACTCGCCAAAGTTCGGATACCAGCCTTGCGCCTGCCATTGCTGCATGGCGGCTTCGAAAACGCGCAGCGAGTCCACCGTGCGCCCCGTGCGCGAGGCAAACGACACGCCGGCCAGCAGTTCGGCGCGGCTGTCCGCCGGCATCGTGCCAAGGATGGCGCGGCCGATCGAGTTCACGTGCGCATCGCGCAGCTCGCCCGGCGCGGCGATATAGCGCACCGGATTGCCGGACTCCCGCACCTCCAGGTACAGCACGCGGCCGTCATCCTGAAGCTTGCCGAAGATCACGGTTTCGCCGGTGGTGTCGCGCAGCGATTCCAGCACCGGCTGCACGCGTTCGAGCAGCGGGTCGTTGCGGGCGATGCGCTGGGCAATGTCGAGCAGCCGGCGCGTCGGGTAGTAGCCCTGGCGGCGGCCGGTCTCGTACAGGTAGCCGAGCGAGGCCAGTGTGCGGATCAGCCCCAGGCAGCTCGACATCGGCGCGCCCAGCAGCCTGGCCAGCTCGGTCAGCGTCAGCGAGCGCCCTTCGCGCGCATAGATCTCCATGATCTCAATCACGCGCAGCGCGGTCTTGACGCTGGCGTGACCCGATTTTTCTGCCGGTTCCTGTTCTGCCATCGTTGGCTTCCTCGACTTCAATATCTGTTGGCCGGGATTGTACGCGGCGGAGTCGGCCGGCAAGGGTGTCAGCCGCCCTCCGCGCCGCCTGGCCCGGGCAACGCCTGCGGCCAGCTGCGGATATTGCCGGGCGTGCGCGAGAAGCGCGTCGGGATGCCCACGCCACGCAGCCGGCCTTCGCTGGGATGGTCGTATTCGAACATCATGCCGGTGGCGCGCAGGTGCGGGTCGTCGGCCAGGCTCTCGAAATGCGGCACTTCGCTGTGCGGGATATCGGCATCACGCAGCAGGTCGAGCCATTCCGCAGTGCTGCGCTGCGCGACGATCTCGGCCAGTGTGGCGTAGAGCGCGTCGATATTGGCGCTGCGCGCGGCCGGGGTGGCATAGCGCCGATCCTGCGCCAGCTCCGCATGGCCTGACACATCGAAAAAACGCAGCCATTGGGCGCTTGTATAGGGCAGCAGCGCAATATGGCCGTCGCGCGTGCGATAGGGCTTGCGGTGCGCCGACATCACGCGCGGATAGCCGGCCTGCCCGAGCGGCGGGATGAAGGTCTGCCCGGCCAATTGCTCGGTGGCCAGGAAGGACACCAGCGTCTCGAACATCGGCACCTCGATGGCCTGGCCCTGGCCGGAACGCTCGCGCTCGTACAGCGCCATCGGGATCGCGTAGGCCACGGTCAGCCCGGCCACCTTGTCGGCCAGGATGGTGTTGACGTACTGCGGGCCTTCGTTCGAGTTCGCACCCTGGAACTGCGCCATGCCGCTGCGCGCCTGGATGATGTCGTCGAAGGCCGGCGCGCCCGCGTAGGGACCCTCTTCCGAATAGCCATAAGCGCCGCAGTAGATCAGCCGCGGATGGTCCGCGCGCAGCGACGCATAGTCCAGCCCAAGCTTGCGCAGCGACTGCGGCCGCACGTTGGAGACAAAGACATCGGCCGTGGCGATCAGGGCTTTCAGCGCGGCGAGGTCATCGGGCTGCTTCACGTCCAGCACCACGAACTGCTTGTTGCGGTTCAGGTTCAGGAAGCTGGCGCCCATGGCCGCGTGCCGCGCCGGCTCGGCGTGGCGGAACACATCGCCGGCGGGCGGCTCGACCTTGATGACTTCAGCCCCCATGTCGCCGAGGATCTGGGTGGCATACGGCCCCATCGCGACCGCGGTCATGTCGATCACGCGGATGCCGGCCAGCGGCCCGGTGGCCGCGCTCGCCTGCGCTTGCTCGTCTGGCATCGTCGCTCCCTCTCAGTACGACTTGGGCAAACCCAGCACGCGCTCGGCGATAAAGCACATGATCAGCTGCGGGCTGACCGGCGCGATGCGCGGGATATAGGACTCGCGCAGCAGCCGCTCGACGCGGTACTCGCGCGAGTAGCCCATGCCGCCCAGCGTCAGGATCGCGGTCTGGCACGCGTTATGGCCGGCCTCGGCGGCGAGGTACTTTGCCGTGTTGGCCTCGGCGCCGCAGGACTGCCCGGCGTCATAGCGCGCGGCGGCCTTGAGCATCATCAGGTTGGCCGACTCCAGCTGCATCCAGGCCTGCGCCAGCGGATGCTGCACGCCCTGGTTCATGCCGATGGGGCGGCCGAACACCACGCGCTCCTTGGCGTACTGCGTGGCAATGGCCAGCGCCGCGCGGCCCAGGCCGATGGCCTCCGCCGCGATCAGGATGCGCTCCGGGTTAAGTCCGTGCAGGATGTACTCAAAGCCCCTGCCCTCTTCGCCGATGCGGTCTTCCTCCGGGATGAACAGGTCGTCGATAAACAGCATGTTGGTATCGACGGCGGCGCGGCCCATCTTGTCGATCTCGCGGATCTCGATCTTGCTGCGGTCGACTTTGGTGTAGAACAGCGACAGCCCTTCGGTCGACTTCTTCACCGACTCCAGCGGCGTGGTGCGCGCCAGCAGCAGCATGCGGTCGGCCACCTGCGCGGTCGAGATCCAGATCTTGCGCCCGCTCACCGAATAGCCGCCCGGCACCTTGCGCGCAAAGGTCTTGAGCTTGGTGGTGTCCAGGCCCGCGTCGGGCTCGGTCACGCCGAAGCAGGCCTTCTCCTGGCCGGCGATCAGCGGCGGCAGAAAGCGGCCCTTCTGTTCGTCGGTGCCGAACACCACCACCGGGTTCAGGCCGAACACATTCATATGCACTGCCGAGGCGCCGGTCATGCCAGCGCCCGACTGCGAGATGGTCTGCATCACCAGCGCCGCTTCCAGGATGCCCAGGCCCGCGCCACCGAAGGCCTCGGGCATCGCCACGCCCAGCCAGCCGCCTTCGCACAGCGTCTTGTAGAACTCGTGCGGATAGGTGCCGGACTTGTCCAGGCGATCCCAGTACTCCATGTCGAACTGCGTGCAGACCTGCTGCACGGCCTCGACGATGGATGCCTGTTCTTCGGAGAGGTCGAAATTCATAGCGTTACCTGCCTGATGTCGTTGTCTTGTTGGTTGTCTGATGGTTGCCCGAAGAGCGCCTATTCCGGCTGGATGCCAGCGTCTTTCACCAGCCGCGACCACTTCTGCAGCTCGGCCACGACAAACTGGCTGAGCTCGGCCGGCGTGCTGCCGAACGGCTCGAAGCCCAGCGCGTGGAACCGCGGCGCATGCTGCTTGCTGGTGGCGATGGCAACCAGTTCACGATTGAGCCGCTGCACCACCGGCGCCGGCACCCCGGCCGGCGCGAACACGCCGTTCCATGAGGTCACGTCGAAACCCTTCAGCTCCGGCACGCTCGCCAGCGGCGGCAGGTCGGGCAGCAGCTCGCTGCGCTGCGCGGTGGTCACCGCCAGCGCGCGCAGCTTGCCGGCGCGCACGTTGGCGATGCCTGCGGCAAAGTCGACGAACATCGCCTGCACCTGGCCACCCATCACATCGGTCATCGCCGGCGGCGTGCTCTTGTATGGCACGTGCAGCATGTTCAGCCCGGCCATCTTCGACAGCGTGGCGCCCGAGACGATGCCGGTGCTGTTGCCGCTGGCATAGCTCAGGCCCGGATGCGCCCTGGCATAGTCGATGAACTCGCGCAGCGTCTTCACCGGCAGCGCCGGGTTGACCACCAGCATGAACGGCAGGTTGCCCATGCGCGAGACCGGCGTGAAATCCTTGACCGGGTCATAGCGCAGCTGCTTCATCAGCGACGGGTTGGCCGAATGCGTGGTGTTGGTGGTCATGAACAGCGTGTAGCCATCGGCCGGGGCCTTGGCCACGAACTCGGCGGCAATGGTGCCGTTGGCGCCGGGCTTGTTGTCCACCACCACCGGCTGCTGCAGCGCCTCGCCCAGGTATTTGGCAGTCAGGCGGGCCACGGCATCGGTGCCGCTGCCGGCAGCGAACGGCACCACCAGGCGCAGCGGCCTGGACGGGAATTCATCGGCCGACAGCGCCGGGGTGGCGGCCAGCGCCGCGGTGCACCCGAGCACCAGGCTGGCAAAGGCATTGCTGAAGGACTTCACGGTAGTTGTCTCCTGTAGTTGTTCAATCCCTTGCCGTGACCAGCCGCGTCTTATGCGGGCCGTATCACGCGCTCGGGGGATTCCTCATATGGCGGGGAATAGATGACCAGAATCTTGGCCGGCTCGTCGCTGACCACGGTGAACACATGCATCTGGTCCGGCGGGAAGAAGCAGCAGTCGCCAGGGCCCAGTTCCTTTCGCTGGCCGCCGACCTCGGCCACGGCGCGGCCTTCCAGCACGTAGCAGACCTGCTCGATGCCGGGATGCGCGTGCGGCAGCGCGCCCTTGCCCTTCTCGATGGTGCCGTGGATCACTTCCAGATGCCGCGATCCGACGGTCTCTGGGCCGATCAGCCGGCGATTGAGGGTGCCGACATGGTTGGCGGGGTGGTAGCCCTCGACCTCGTCGGTCGAGATGAAATAGACGGGTTGGTCCTGCATGCGGTGCTCCTGCCTTAATTCATATCTATGAATAACAGTTTATTACCTTGAATTTATCCGTCAAACAATTTCGACATCGCTGCGGGTTTACCGGGAGTGCAAGGGGCGAGCGCCAGCCTCACGCGGCGCGTGATCGGCAAGAAAGTGTTGTGGGAGTGACCCGGCGCTCAGCCGGCGAAGCGGTAGCCCACGCCGATCTCGGTCAGCAGGTAGGCAGGCCGGGCCGGGTCGGCTTCCAGCTTGTGCCGCAGGTGCCCCATGTAGACGCGCAGGTACTGGCTGCTGTCGGCATGCGACGGCCCCCACACCTCGCGCAGCAGTTCGCGGTGGGTCATGACCTTGCCGCGATGCGCCAGCAGCACCGCCAGCAGCCGGAACTCGATCGGCGTCAGGTGCACCGGCTCCCCCGCGCGCGTGACCTGGCGGTTGGCCAGGTCCACGGCGATCTCGCCGAACGCCACCTGCGCCCGCCCCTGCGCGCCGGCACGCACATGGCGGCGCTGCAGCACGCGCAGGCGCGCCACCAGCTCGCCCACGCCGAAGGGCTTGGTCAGGTAGTCGTCGGCGCCGGCGTCGAGCGCGCGGATCTTCTCGGCCTCGCCGGTGCGCGCCGACAGCACCAGCACCGGCACTTCGGTCCAGGTGCGCAGGTCGCCGATCATCGATACGCCGTCGCCATCGGGCAGCCCCAGGTCCAGGATCACCAGGTCCGGCTGGCGCGTGCCGGCCTCGATCAGTCCGCGCTGCAGCGATTCGGCCTCGTGCACGGTGCAGCCCTCGTCCTGCAGCGCCGCGCGCACGAAGCGGCGGATATGGGGCTCGTCTTCCACCAGCAGCACCGTGGGCGAAAACTCGAATGGCATAACGCGTCAGATCCTTGAAAGGTTGTCGGGTTCAGGCCGGCAAGCCGGCCGCTTCCGGTTCCAGCACTGGAGGGTTGCCGCGCGGCAGCGTGACCACGAAGCGCGCGCCGGTGCCTTCGCCCTGCGCCCGAGCATGCACCGGCTCGACGCGGATGCTGCCGCCGTGCGCCTGCACGATGGCCTCGCACACGGCCAGCCCCAGGCCCACCCCGGTGGTGGCGGACTCGCGCTCGCCGCGGGTGAATTTCTCGAACACCTGCCGCGCCATCGCCGCCGGCACGCCGGGGCCGTCGTCCTCGACGACGAGGTGCACGGCGTCGTCGGAGAGCTCGCCGCGCACGCGGATCTCGGTACCCGGCGCGGTGTACTTGGCCGCATTCTCCAGCAGGTTGCACAGCACGCGCTCCATCAGCACGCCATCGCATTCCACCAGCGGCAGTGCCGACAGGTCGGCCACCACCACGCGGTGCCGCGCCAGCGCATCGCGCAGCGACGCCAGCGCCGCGCCGGCCAGTTCTTCGAACGACTGCCATTCCTTGCGCAGCGCCACATTGCGGCTTTGCAGCCGCGCCATGTCGAGCAGGTTGGCCACCATCGCGTGCATGCGGCGCGCCTGGTCGCGCATGGCGCCGACGGTCTCGGCCACCTCCGGCGCCAGCGGCGTCGTGCCGCGCTGCAGGGTCTCGGCCATGCCGATCAGGCTGGTCAGCGGCGTGCGCAGGTCGTGAGACACCGCCGCCAGCAGCGAGCTGCGCAGGCGCTCGGACTCCATCGCCAGCAGCGCCTGCTGCGCCACCTCGACATAGTGCAGCCGCTCGATCGCAATCGCGATCAGCGTGGCAAAGACATCGACCTGGCGCCGCAGCGCGGGCTGAGCAAATGCGCGCCAGGTGCGCGGCTCCACTGCCAGCACGCCGCGCACCTGCATCGGCGCCTTCAGCGGCAGGTACAGCACCGTGCCGGAAGGCAGCGTGTCGGTGCCGGTGCCGGCCGGCTGGCCGTAGTTGAAGACCCATTGCGCCAGCACGTGGTCGACGGCATCGCTCTGTGCCGCGCCGCCGGCCTCGGGAGCCGTGGCCGCGGGCAGCAGCCGGCCGTCCGCGCCGACCAGGAAAAACGCGGCACGCGCATCGAACGCCGCGCGCAGGAAGCGGCTGCCGATACCGACGATCTGCGCGTCGGTCAGCGCCGCCGACAGCTCGCGCGCCAGCTCGTACAGCGTGCGCGCATCGGTCTCGCGCTGCACCGATACCTTGGCCTGCTCGCGCAGTCCGGCCGTCAGCTGGCCAATCACCAGCCCGACTGCCAGCATCACCAGGAAAGTCACCAGGTATTGCACGTCGCTGACCGCAAACGACAGCTGCGGCGGCACGAAGAAGAAATCAAACGCCCCCACCGCCACCAGCGCGGCGAACGCCCCCGCGGTACGTCCGTGGCGCAGCGCCACGCCGGCCACCGCCAGCAGGAACAGCATGGCGATATTGACCAGGTCGAACCATGGCCGCGCCAGCGCCGACAGCACGGTGGCGCCGGCGCACCAGGCCACCGCCCACAGCAGGCCCGGCCACTGCGCAGGCGGGGCTTCTGCCTGCGGCGGCTCGGTGCCGGGCAGCAGGGGCGCATCACCGGGGGTGTCCTGCCGGACGCTGTCGTCCGCCACGCGGATCACGTCGATCTCGGGACACGCCGCAGCCAGCGCATCGGCAAAACTGGTGCGCCCGAACAGCCACGCGCGCGCGCCCAGCCATGGCGCCAGCGCGCGCGCCAGCAGCGCGTGCATGCGGCCGGACAATGAAGCCCCGCCATCGGCCCAGCGCGCCGGCGTGCGGCCGATCAAGACCTTGGTCAGATTGTGCCGCCGCACATAGCCGGCCACCGCCGCCACCATGTCGCTGCCGGCCAGCGTTTCGGTACGCGCGCCCAGCGCCTCGGCCAGCCGCATGGCCTGGTCGAGCTGCTCGCGCTGGGCGTCGGGCACGGGTGCCAGGCGCGGCACCGACACCGTCACCACATGGCAGTCGCAATCGAGCTGCCCGGCCAGCCGGCGCGCGCTGCGCACCACCTGCGCAGCATCGCTGCCGTGGCCGACGCAGGCCAGCACCGCTTCACGCGTGCGCCAGACCGGCTCGATCGAGGCTTCCTGCCGGTAGGCGCGCACGTCGTCGTCGACGCGGTCGGCAGTGCGGCGCAGCGCCAGCTCGCGCAGCGCAATCAGGTTGCCCTTGCGGAAGAAATGCTGCACGGCATGGCGGGCCTGCTCGGGCACGTACACGCGCCCTTCGCGCAGGCGGCGCAGCAGCTCGTCGGCGGGCAGGTCGACCAGCACCACCTCGCCGGCATCGTCGAAGACCGTGTCGGGCACGGTCTCGCGCACGCGGATGCCGGTGATGCCGGCCACCGCCTGGTTCAGGCTGTCCAGGTGCTGGACGTTGACCGTGGTCCAGACATCGATGCCGGCCGACAGCAGTTCGGCGATGTCCTGCCAGCGCTTGGGGTGGCGGCTGCCGGGCGCGTTGCTGTGCGCCAGCTCATCCACCAGGATCAGCGCAGGCCGGCGTGCCAGGGCCGCATCGAGATCGAATTCCTGCAGCGTGCGGCCGCGGTAGTCGACGCGGCGCAATGGCACGCGCTCGATGCCTTCGGCCAGCGCCTCGGTTTCGGCGCGGCCATGGGTTTCGACCACGCCCACCACCACGTCGCCGCCCTGCTCGCGCTGCGCGCGCGCCGCAGCCAGCATGGCGAAGGTCTTGCCGACGCCGGCCGAAGCGCCGAAATAGATGCGCAGGCACCCGCGCGCGGCGCGTTCGCCGGCGGCCTGCATGCGCTGCAGCAGGTGGTCGGGGTCGGGGCGGGGATCGTCGGGTTGGCGCGGCTCAGGCATGGTGGTCGCGCTTGCCTCGCAGCGGCGGGAGCGCAGCCAGATTGTGCCACGCAGGCGTCGGCGTAAAGTGCGCCAAGGTAGACTAGCGGCGATTTCCGATCGCTACGCCCGCGCGCGCATTGCACTACATTCTTGACAGTGCAGTCGTATACATGCCATAGTTACGGGCGTATAGCATTCATGGAAACCGGTACTGTCAGGCTCCAGTTGTATAGGACCTGGCGCTATCACCCCTGACACTGGTTGCACGGACTGAAACGTCCACATCTTTCAGGTTCGCGGGGGCGCACCAGGGCATTAGCCCGGCGTGCAATACCAGTCGCTCCGGCGACCGCAGTTTCCCCCCGTGTGAACCAGCCGCTCCTTGCGGCAATCCCCTAAAGGACTGAATTGACTAAGATCGTCTTGAAACCCGGTGAGCCCGTTGAAGTTGCAATGCGGCGCTTCCGTCGCGCCATTCTGCAGACTGGCCTGATCGTTGAACTCAAGAGCCGCACCGCTTACGAGAAGCCGACGACCGAGCGCAAGCGCAAGAAGAAGGCCGCCGAAGCACGTCTGCGCAAGCGCCTGCGCATGCAGATGCTGCCGAAGAAGATGTACTGATCCGGTACGCTTCGCCGCCTGGCACCGCCGGGCATAAAAAAACCGCCAGTTCGCTGGCGGTTTTTTTATGCCTCGCGCCCAGGCCGGCCCCCGCTGCGCCTTGCCGCCGCGGCTTTTGCTGCACTGCGCCACCTGAGCATTGCGCCGATGACCGGCATAATGGCGGATATTGCGCCCGTGCGGCGCCACACCGGACCCTGCCTTGACTGCCATCCTAGAGTTGCGCAAGGTGCGCAAGCAATACGGCGACACGGTCGTGGTCGACGACCTCGATCTCCAGGTATTTCGCGGCCAGTGCTTCGGCCTGCTGGGACCCAACGGCGCCGGCAAGACCACCACGCTGCGCCTGCTGCTGGGCCTGACCACGCCCATGGCCGGCACGCTCACGCTGTGCGGCGAGCCCATCCCCGAGCGCGCGCCGCAGGCGCGCATGCGCGTGGGCGTGGTGCCGCAGTTCGACAACCTCGACCCGGATTTCTCGGTGATCGAGAACCTGCGCATCTTCGGGCGCTACTTCGGGCTGTCGTCGGCCGAGATCGAGCGGCGCGTGCCGATGCTGCTGGAATTCGCCCGGCTGGAAAACCGCGCCGATGCGCAGGTGCGCGACCTCTCCGGCGGCATGCGCCGGCGCCTGACGGTGGCACGCGCGCTGATCAACGACCCTGACCTGCTGGTGATGGACGAGCCCACCACCGGCCTGGACCCGCAGGCGCGCCACCTGATCTGGGAGCGCCTGAAGTCGCTGATGGCCAGCGGCAAGACCATCCTGCTGACCACGCACTTCATGGAAGAGGCCGAACGGCTGTGCAACTACCTGTGCGTGATCGACGGCGGCCGCAAGATTGCCGAAGGCAAGCCGCACGAGCTGATCGACAGCCAGATCGGCTGCGACGTGGTCGAGGTCTATGGCGATGAACTAGACACGCTGCGCGGCAGCCTGACGCCGCTGGCGCAACGTACTGAAATGAGCGGCGAGACGCTGTTCTGCTATGTGCGCGAGCCCGCCCCGCTGCTGGCGGCGCTGCACGGCAGGAACGGCGTGCGCTACCTGCACCGCCCGGCCAACCTGGAGGACGTGTTCCTCAAGCTGACCGGCCGCGAGATGCGGGACTGAACCGAGGGACTGACATGAGCGAACAGGATCCCCGCGCGGATACCACCACTGCCCCCGCGGCCGCTGGCGGCCACGCCGCCGCGACGCCGCGCCAGCGCTATCCACAGCCGCTGCTGCCGCGCAACCTGCGCAACTGGATGATGGTCTGGTACCGCAACTACATGGTGTGGAAGAAGCTGGCCATCCCGTCGATGATCGGCAACCTCGCCGACCCGATGATCTACCTGTTCGGCCTCGGCCTCGGGCTGGGGCTGATGGTGGGCCAGGTCAACGGGGTGTCGTATATCGCCTTCCTGGCCGCCGGCACCACCGCGTCCAGCGTGATGATGTCGGCCAGCTTCGAGTCGATGTATTCGGCGTTCTCGCGCATGCACGTGCAGCGCACCTGGGAGGCGATCATGCATGCCCCGCTGACGCTGGGCGACGTGGTGCTGGGCGAGATCGCCTGGGCGGCCAGCAAGGCGGTACTGTCCGGGCTGGCCATCATGCTGGTGGCGGGTGCGCTCGGCTATGCGCAGATGCCCGGCGCGCTGCTGGCGCTGCCGGTGATCGTGCTGGCCGGCATTGCCTTTGCCGCGCTGGCGATGACTGTCACCGCGCTGGCGCCCAGCTACGACTTCTTCATGTTCTACCAGACCCTGGTGATGACGCCGATGCTGCTGCTGTCGGGCGTGTTCTTCCCGCTGGAACAGTTGCCCGAGGGCGTGCAGGCAGCCACCAAGGTACTGCCGCTGGCGCATGCGGTGGCGCTGATCCGGCCGCTGATGCTGGGCCGTCCGTCGGAGGATGTCGGCCTGCACCTGGCGGTACTGGGCGCCTATGCAATGGTGGCGCTGGTAGTGTGCCTGATGCTGCTGCGCCGCCGGCTGCTGCGCTAAGACTGCCGCATGCCGGGCCTCAGGCGCTGCCCACGAGCTTGAGCCCGGCAATCCCGCACACGATCAGGCCGATGCAGGCCAGCCGCGCCGCAGTGGCGGGCTCATTGAAGAGTATGATGCCGAGGATCG
The DNA here is from genome assembly GCF_058787995.1 of Cupriavidus sp. FW305-27. Taxonomy (NCBI): domain Bacteria; kingdom Pseudomonadati; phylum Pseudomonadota; class Betaproteobacteria; order Burkholderiales; family Burkholderiaceae; genus Cupriavidus; species Cupriavidus sp. FW305-27. The sequence goes on along the minus strand of NZ_JBYTAG010000022.1, from coordinate 34,929 downwards.
CGGTGCCGACCGCGCCAATCCCGGTCCAGACAGCATAGCCGGTCCCGACCGGGATATGCCGCAGCGCCAGCGCCAGCAGCAGCACGCTGATGGCCATGCCGATCAGCGTGATGACGCTGGGCACCAGCCGCGTAAAACCTTCGGTGTACTTCAGCCCGATCGCCCACACCACCTCGAACAGCCCTGCCAGGGCCAGCAGTGTCCATGCCATATCGATTTCTCGGATTGCGTCGCAACGTGCGCAACGATAGCGGAGATTCCGCCACCTTGCAGCGCACCGTCCTGGCACTGGCGGCCGCATGCGCCACGGCGTCACTGGCCGGGTGCATGGTGATGGCCGTGGGTAGTGCCGCGGTGTCGACGGTGGCTACCGTCGGATCGGCCGCCGTCAGCGTGGCGACAACCGCGGTCAGCACCACCTACGACGTCACGGCCGCAGGCGTGAAGGCCGTGGCCGGCAGCGACGAACCCGCGCCGCCCCCGTCGCCACAACCTGCACAGCCGCCACAGCCGGCGCAGTAAGCCCTCAGTCGCCCAGGCCGCGCAGCAGGTCGGCCTTCAGGTCATCGACCGACTCCAGCCCCACCGCCAGCCGGATCAGCCCTTCGCCGACGCCCGCGGCCGCCTTGGCCTCGGGGCTCACGCGCGCGTGCGTGGTGGTGTACGGGTGCGTGATGGTGGTGCGGGTGTCGCCCAGGTTGCCGGTGATCGAGCACAGCCGGGTGTTGTCGATCACGCGCCAGGCATTGGCCCGCTGCTGCTCGGGCGTGGCGCCCTTCAGCTCGAACGACACGATCGCGCCGCCGCCGCTTTGCTGGCGCATGGCGATCTCGTGCTGCGGGTGCGACTTCAGCGCCGGGTGGAACACGCGCGCCACCGCCGGATGCGATTCCAGGAACTGCGCCAGCGCCAGCGCGCTGGCCGAATGGCGTTCCATGCGGATCGCCAGCGTCTCCATGCCCTTGAGCAGCACCCAGGCGTTGAACGCCGACAGCGTCGGGCCCGCGGTGCGAACGAACGGGAACACCTTGCCCATGATGAAGTCGTGCGAGCCCAGCACCGCGCCGCCCAGCACGCGGCCCTGGCCGTCGATATGCTTGGTGGCCGAATGCACCACGATGTCGGCGCCGAACTTCATCGGCTGCTGCAGCGCCGGCGAACAGAAGCAGTTGTCGACCACCAGCAGCGCGCCGGCGTCGTGGGCGATGTCGGCCACGGCGGCGATATCGGCCACTTCGGTCAGCGGGTTCGACGGCGTTTCCAGGAAGAGCAGCTTGGTGTTCGGGCGCACCGCGGCGCGCCATGCGTTCAGGTCGCTCGGGTCGACGAAGGTGGTCTCGACGCCGAACTTCGAGAAGATATTGCCGAACAGCGTCATGGTCGAGCCGAAGATCGCGCGCGAGCTGACCAGGTGGTCGCCCGCCTGCATCGACGACAGCACCACCGACAGGATCGCGCTCATGCCCGAGGCGGTCGCCATGCAGGCCTGCGCGCCTTCCAGCGCGGCCAGGCGCGACTGGAACATCGACACGGTCGGGTTGGTGAAGCGCGAGTAGGTGAAGCCCTCTTCCGAGTTGGCGAAGCGTTCGGCGGCCTCGGCGGCGCTGTTGAAGCAGAAGCTCGAGGTCAGGTAAATGGCTTCGGAGTGCTCCATGAATTCGCTGCGCAGCGTGCCGGCGCGCACGCCGAGGGTGTCGATGCCGAGCGATTCGGGGTTGAGCGGTTCGTTCATGCTGGTGGAGCGCGGTCGTACCCGCGCGAATGCGATGGTTTCGACGAGCCGGCGCCGGCCAGGTGGACCGGCGCGCGGCCATGAAAAAAGCCCGTGCGATCGGGTGGTCGGATCGACGGGCTTGCTGTTCTGCGAATGGCCTTCGGCTTCAGGCTGTGGCGGCCGGCTTCCGGAAATCGCTGCGCCGCGAAGGCACTGCGCATCGGGAATCGTTGCTGACCGCCATCTCTTTAGCTGTTTCGGGCTGGACCCGCGTCCGCAAGCTGACTATCAAATCGACGCCCGGCCATGTTACGGCCGGGCTCCGCATTCGTCAACGCGCGGACAGCGGCGGCACGGCTTACTCGTTGCCGCCGGAGCGCTGCAGGTGCAGTTGCGAGCGCTCGGTGTCGCCATTGGTGCCGTCGCGGTCGGCCTGGCTGCGCGCCGTTTCCAGGCGGTTCAGGTAGGCCTCGTCGATATCGCCGGTGATGTAGCGGCCATCGAAGCACGAAGCATCGAAGTCCTTCAGCGCCGGGTTGATGTCGCGCACGGCCTGCTTCATCGCTTCCACGTCCTGGTACACCAGCTTGTCCGCGCCGATGATCTTCGCAATCTCTTCGTGGGTGCGGTTATGGGCCACCAGCTCGCTGCGGGTCGGCATGTCGATGCCATACACGTTGGGGTACTTCACCGGCGGCGCGGCCGAGGCGAAGATCACCTTGTTGGCGCCGGCATCGCGCGCCATCTGCACGATCTCGAACGAGGTGGTGCCGCGCACGATCGAGTCATCGACGATCAGCACGTTCTTGCCCTTGAACTCCACGCCCATGGCATTGAGCTTCTGGCGCACCGACTTCTTGCGCACCGCCTGGCCGGGCATGATGAAGGTGCGGCCGACGTAGCGGTTCTTGAAGAAGCCTTCGCGGTAGTTCACGCCCAGGCGGTTGGCCACCTGCATCGCGGCCGGACGGCTGGAATCGGGAATCGGCATGACCACGTCGACATCGCCGGCTGACACTTCCTGGCGGATCTTCTCGGCCAGGTAGTCGCCCATGCGCAGGCGCGCGTCATAGACCGGCACGCCGTCGATGCACGAATCCGGGCGGGCCAGGTAGACGTACTCGAAAATGCACGGCGTCAGCACCGCGTTCTCGGCGCACTGCTTGCTGTAGAGCTTGCCATCCAGGTCGATGAAGATGGCCTCGCCCGGCGCCACGTCGCGCTCGAGCTTGTAGCCGATGCCTTCCAGCGCCACGGACTCGGATGCCACCATCCACTCCTTGCCGGTGGGGGTCTCGACGCTGCCCAGGCACAGCGGGCGGATGCCGAACGGGTCGCGCACCGCCAGCATGCCGTAGCCGGCGATCTGCGCGGCAATGGCATACGAGCCGCGTACGCGGCGGTGCAGGCCGCTGACCGCCGTGAAGATGGTGTCCGGGTCCAGCGCCATGCCGTTGCTGGCGCGCTGCAGCTCGTCGGCCAGCACGTTCAGCAGCACTTCGGTGTCCGAATGCGTGTTGATGTGGCGGCGGTCGCGGCGGAACATCTCCTCGCGCAGCTGCTCCCAGTTGGTCAGGTTGCCGTTATGCGCCAGGATCACGCCATAGGGCGCGTTCACGTAGAACGGCTGCGCTTCTTCCTCGCTGGATGCCGAGCCAGCGGTCGGATAGCGCACCTGGCCGATACCGGCGGCGCCGGGCAGGCTGCGCATATTGCGGGTGCGGAAGACATCGCGCACCAGGCCGTTGGCCTTGTGCATGTGGAAAGTACTGCCGTTGGCGGTGGCGATGCCGGCAGCATCCTGTCCGCGATGTTGCAACAACAGCAGGCTGTCGTAAATCAATTGGTTGACAGGCGTGGCTGAAACCACGCCGACGATACCGCACATTGCCAAGCTCCCAGGAAAGGCTTTGAATCAGGGGGCGCAGCCTGGTCCGGAAATCCCCCGGACCCAAAGGCCTGCGTACTACCGACCGGGCACCATGCCCGGCTTCATGTCTTGACGTACTTCGCCAGCTCCGGCGGCAGCCATGGCTTCACCGATTCCATGGCCTGCATCACATAAGGGCGGCTTACCGCGTCGCGCCAGAACGGTTCTTCCGGCAATTTGGTCAGGCTGGCCAGCGTGACCATCACCATCACCAGCAGCACGCCGCGCAGCAGGCCGAACATCAGTCCCAGCCCGCGGTCGGCGGGCTTGAGCCCGGTGCTCTCCAGCAGCTGCCCGACCACCATGCCGGCCAGCGAGGCGCCCAGCACGGTGCCGATCAGCAGCACCACGAAACCCAGCGCATGGCGCGCCAGCTCGCCGCCAGGCATCGATTCAGGCATCCAGCCCGCGGCCACCGCGCCATAGCGGAACGCCACCCAGAACGCCACCACCCAGCCGATCAGCGAGAGCACCTCGCGCACCAGGCCGCGCAGCACGCCGAGCACGCCCGAGGCCAGCAGGATGAAGACCACGGCATAGTCGAAGAAAGTCGGCTGCATCATTGCTTGCGGCCGGGCACAGGCGCCGGCCGTGCTTGCCCCTTACTGTTCCACGACCTTCGAGGTCAGCCCCACCGCGCGCACACGCTTGTCGGCGGCGTCGGCGGCGTCACGGTCGCTGAAGGGGCCGGCACGCAGCAGGATGCGCTCGCCATCGGCCAGCATTTTCTTTTCGACATAGGCCGGGACCTTGCTCGCCTTGAGCTTGGCCAGCCAGCCCTTGGCGCGCTCTTCGGAAGAGAAGGCGCCGATCAGGATCAGGTACTTGCCGCTGCCCGGCTTGGCTTCGGGCTTGGCTTCAGCCCGTTGCGCCGGCTTGTCCGCAGCGGCTGCGGCGGCCGCGGGCTTGGGCGCGCTGACGATTTCCTCGCCGGCGTCGAGCGCCTCGGCATCATTGCGCGCCGCCGGCGTGGGCGGCAGCGGGTCGGCCTTGCGCGGCTCGACGCGGGGCTTCTGCGCCCCCTGCGCGCCCGTGACCCCGTTTGCGACCTTTACCGAGACGTCATCGGACACCGGCCGCGGCTTGGTCTCGAACACGATCGGCAGCACGATCACGGCGGCCACCATCAGCACCACGGCGCCGATCAGGCGGCGGCGCGCGCGCTGCTTCTGCGGGAATTCGGGGTCGAGCGTATCGTCGGCATAGTCATCGGCCAGACGGCGCGACGAGGCGATGCCTGCACCCGTGTCGGTGCGCTGGCGCCGCGCACGCTCGGGTGCCGGGTCGTTGCCCTTGCGGGAAGAAAACAGCGAAAGCAGGCCCATAGATTGGTTCGGTGATACGGCCTTGTGGGGCCGCTCGTTGCGTTTGCCGCTCATTGATCGGCCAAGGCCGCCGGGGTTGCCAGGTCAGCGGGCGCCGGGGCGCCTGCTTCAGTTAGCCTGCGTGGCACGATACGCCATCACGCCGGCGACGGTATAGAACGATCCGAAGACCAGAATTCTATCATTCTCGGTGGCTCGCTCGATGGCATCGCGGAATGCCGCCTCGGGGCTGGAGAAGCAGGCCGCGGTGGCGTCCGGGCCGGGGCGGAATCCGCCCGCCTCCAGCTTGGCGAGCAGGTCCGCGGCCCTGGCGGCGCGCTCGGTCGGCAGGTCGCACAGGCACCAGTGGTCGACCTTGTCGGCCACGTGCTGCAGCACCCCGGCGATGTCCTTGTCCTGCATCGCGCCGAACACCGCGTAGGTGTAGCGGAAGAACCCCATGTTCTCCAGGTTCTGCCCCAGCGTGGCCGCCGCATGCGGATTGTGCGCCACGTCCAGGATCACGGCCGGGCGGCCTGGCAGCACCTGGAAGCGGCCCGGCAGCTCGACAAAAGCCAGGCCGTTGCGCACTTCCTGTGCGCTGACCGGCAGGCGCGGGCGCATGGCCTGCAGCGCGGCCAGCGCCGCCGCCGCGTTGAGCAGCTGGTTGGCGCCGCGCAGCGCCGGGTAGCCCAGGCCGTTAAGCTTGCGCCCGCCGCCGCTCCAGTCCCATTGCTGGCGCTCCTGGCCCTTGGCGGCGTGGAAATGGTAGTCGCGCCCCACCAGCCACAACTCGGCGCCGACGGCCTCGGCGTGCGCCACCAGCGACTTGGGCGGCATCGGGTCGCCGCAGATCGCGGGCACGCCCGGGCGGAAGATGCCGGCCTTCTCGAAGCCGATCTCCTCGCGCGTATGGCCCAGGTACTGGGTATGGTCGATATCGACGCTGGTGACGATGGCGCAGTCGGTATCGATCACGTTGACCGCGTCCAGGCGCCCGCCCAGGCCCACTTCCAGGATGATCGCGTCCAGCCCGGCCGCGGCGAAGGCATGAATGATCGCCAGCGTGGTGAACTCGAAGTAGGTCAGGCTGACCGGGTCGGCAAAGCTGTTGCGCGCGCGCTCGACCGCCTCGAAATGCGGCAGCAGCTGCGCATCGGTGGCGATCTCGCCATTGATGCGGGCGCGCTCGTTGAACGAGATCAGGTGCGGCGAGGTATGGCAGCCCACCTTGTAGCCGGCCTCCAGCAGGATGCGCTCGAGCATCGCGCAGGTAGAGCCCTTGCCGTTGGTGCCGCCCACCGTGAACACCACGGCGTCGATGCGCAGCCCGAGGGCCTCCTTCACGCGCGTGATGCGCGCCAGGCCCATGTCGATGCCCACGGGATGGGCGGTTTCGAGATGGGCAAGCCATTCGGGGAGCGTATGGAAGACAGGCATGTGGGGTGCGAGGAAAAGCTGTTGCTACCAGATTTGGCCAGCCAGCGGCAAAGTCAAGGCCGGGCTTGCACCCGGCCCGACATAGCCACCGGGGCGGCCAGGAAAAGCGAAAGGCGCGTCAACCACCCGCGCCCTTGATCTGCCATGCAGACGTTGTTATGCCACCGCGTCGGCCGGCTGCTTCTGCAGCAGCGCCAGCAGCTGCGCCAGTTCCGCGCGCATCTTGCGGCGGTCGACGATCATGTCGATAGCGCCCTTCTGGATCAGGAACTCCGAGCGCTGGAAGCCTTCAGGCAGCTTCTCGCGCACGGTCTGCTCGATCACGCGCGGGCCGGCAAAGCCGATCAGCGCCTTGGGCTCGGCGATCACCACGTCGCCCAGGAAGGCGAAGCTGGCCGACACGCCGCCCATGGTCGGGTCGGTCAGCACGCTGATGAACGGCAGCTTGGCCGCGCTCAGCTGGTTCAGCATCGAGGTGGTCTTGGCCATCTGCAGCAGCGACAGCAGGCTTTCCTGCATGCGCGCGCCGCCGGTGGCGGTAAAGCAGATGAACGGCACCTTCTGCTCCAGCGCAGCCTGCGCGCCGCGCACGAAGCGCTCACCCACCACCGAGCCCATCGAACCGCCCATGAACTCGAACTCGAAGCAGCTGACCACCACCGGGATGGTGTGGATGGCACCGCCCATCACCACCATGGCATCGGTCTCGCCGGTGTCATCCATGGCGGCCTTGATGCGGTCCGGGTACTTCTTGGAATCCTTGAACTTGAGGGCGTCGACCGGCACGATCTCCTGGCCGATCTCATAGCGGCCTTCGGCGTCCAGCAGCCCGTCCAGGCGCGCCCGCGCGCTGATGCGCATATGGTGGTCGCACTTGGGGCAGACGTGCAGGTTGGCCTCGACGTCGGTCCGGTACAGGGTGGACTCGCACGACGGGCACTTGACCCACAATCCCTCAGGGATGCCCTTGCGGGTGCTGGGGTCGGTCTGTTGAATCTTGGGGGGCAGGAGTTTATCCAACCAGCTCATGAAAGCTCCTTTCGGATGACTGCGGTCCGCCGGCAAGCCCGGTGTCGGGACGCCTGTTGGCAGATGGCAGGGAATCAACCCGCGAATTTACCATGCCGGCCCGGTGACCTCGAAGCGCAACGCGCGATTTGCGCACATTGAAGCACTTAAAAATGATCATCAGGCCGACATTAGATCACTTCAACTATCCAGCGCCTGGCGGATCTCGGCGATAAACGCCTGCAGCGTCGCCACCGCCTGTTCGCGCGGGGTGTCCTCCAGCAGCTGCACCAGGCGGCTGCCGATCACCACGGCATCGGCCACGCTGCCGATCGCGCGCGCGGTCGGCGCGTCGCGGATGCCGAAGCCCACGCCCACCGGCAGGTTTGCATGCTGCTTGATCAGCGGCAGGCGCGCCGCCACGCTGTCCAGGTCGATCGCGGCCGAGCCGGTCACGCCCTTGAGCGACACGTAGTACAGGTAGCCGCTGGCCACGCGCGCCACGGCCTCGATGCGGGCATCGGTCGAAGTCGGCGCCAGCAGGAAGATCGGGTCCATGCCGTTGTCGCGCATCAGCGTGGCGAACGACTCGCACTCCTCGGGCGGATAGTCGACCACCAGCACGCCGTCGACGCCGGCTTCGCGCGCGGCGGCGGCAAAGACCTGCTCGCCCATGCACTCGATCGGATTGGCGTAGCCCATCAGCACCACCGGGGTATCGGCATTGGTCTGGCGGAACTCGCGCACCCACTGCAGCACCTGGGTCAGCGACACGCCCTGCGCCAGCGCGCGCTCGGAGGCGCGCTGGATCACCGGGCCGTCGGCCATCGGGTCGGAGAACGGCACGCCCAGCTCGATCACGTCAGCGCCGCCCGCCACCAGCGCATGCATCAGCGCCACGGTCAGGCCGGGCTCGGGATCGCCGGCGGTGATAAACGGAATCAGGCCCTTCTTCTGCTGCGCGGCCAGCGCCGCGAACGTCTTCTGGATACGGGACATATCAGGGAATCAGGTGAGGCCGCGGCGCCGGCGAGACATCGTCGTTGGCGGCGGCCAGGGTTGGGGTGGCGGCAGGCTCGGCGGCTGCATTCGTGACGGCAAGGGCTGCAGCGGCGGCAGACACGCGATCGCATGCCACCTGCACATACTCCGGGTTGATCTCGAAGCCGGCAAAGCGCCGTCCGTGGCGCAGGCAGGCCACCGCGGTGGTGCCGCTGCCGGCGAACGGATCCAGCACCAGGCCGCCCGGCGGGCAGCTTGACAGCACCATGCGCTCGACGATTTCCAGCGGCTTCTGCGTCGGGTGGTTGGCGCGCTCCGGGTCCTGGCGGTGGATGCGCGAGACGCTCCACAGGTCCTTCGGGTTGTAGCCCACCTCCAGCCACTTCTTGCCTTCGAAACGCGGACGGCTGCGCGCCTTCTTGGTCTCGGGGTCGTAGGGAATGCGGACCGGGTCGAGATCGAAGTAGTAGTCGCGCGCGCGGGCAAAAAAGCCGATGTTGTCGTGCACCGACGAGAACTTGCGCGTGGTGCCGCCCATGCTGGGCACGCGGCGGTCCCAGATGATCTCGTTGATCATGGTCAGGCGCCGCTTGAGCATCACGAACAGCTCGGGCGAATACTGCCAGGTGCAGAACAGGTAGAGCGTTCCCTTGGGCGCGAGCTTGGGCACGACCGCGTTCATCCAGCGCTCGGACCAGTCCAGATACTCCTGGCCCGACAGCAGGTCGGAATCGTTGCCGTAGTCCTTGCCCAGCCCGTAGGGCGGATCGGCGACGATCAGGTCGACCGAGCCGTCCGGCAGGCGGGCAATGCCCTCGAACATGTCTTCCTGGAACAGGCGCAGCTGGGCGGAATCGGGCGCTCCGGACGCATCCGGCGCGCCCGCGCCGCCCACGGCAAGTCCGGTCGGAGGCAGCGCGCGCATCAGAGCTTGAGCCCCGCGCGCTCGGCCACGGTGTGCATGTCCTTGTCGCCGCGGCCGGACAGGTTCACCAGCAGCAGCTTGTCCTTGGGCAGCGTCGGCGCCAGCTTGCAGGCATAGGCGATGGCGTGGCTCGATTCCAGCGCCGGGATGATGCCCTCGATGCGGCAGCAGTCGTGGAAGGCCTTGAGCGCTTCTTCATCCGTGATCGGCACGTACTGCGCGCGACCGCTGTCCTTGAGCCACGCATGCTCGGGGCCCACGCCCGGGTAGTCCAGGCCGGCCGACACCGAATGGGTCTCGATGATCTGGCCGTTGGCGTCCTGCAGCAGGTAGGTGCGGTTGCCGTGCAGCACGCCCGGCGTGCCGCCGGTCAGCGAGGCCGCGTGGCGGCCGGTGTCGAGGCCGTCGCCGGCGGCTTCCACACCGATCAGCTGCACGTCCTGGTGCTCGATATACGGGTAGAAGATGCCCATGGCATTGGAGCCGCCGCCGACGCAGGCGATCACGGCATCCGGCTGGCGGCCCGTCATCTCCGGCATCTGCACCTTGGCTTCCTCGCCGATCACGCACTGGAAGTCGCGCACCATCATCGGGTACGGATGCGGGCCGGCCACGGTGCCGATGATGTAGAAGGTGTTCTCGACGTTGGTGACCCAGTCGCGCATGGCTTCATTGAGCGCGTCCTTGAGCGTGCGCGAGCCGCTTTCCACCGGCACCACGGTGGCGCCCAGCAGCTTCATGCGGTAGACGTTGGCGGCCTGGCGCTTGACGTCCTCGGCCCCCATGTAGACCACGCACTCCATGCCGAAGCGCGCGGCAATGGTGGCGGTGGCCACGCCGTGCTGCCCTGCCCCGGTCTCGGCGATCACGCGCGGCTTGCCCATGCGCTTGGCCAGCAGCGCCTGGCCGATCACGTTGTTGATCTTGTGCGCGCCGGTGTGGTTCAGGTCTTCGCGCTTGAAGTAGATCTGCGCGCCACCGAGCGTCTCGCTCCAGCGCTGCGCGTGGTAGATCGGCGACGGGCGGCCGACAAAGTGCTTCAGTTCGCGGCGGTATTCGGCATCGAACTCCGGATCCTTCTGGTAGTGCGCATAGGCCTCGCGCAGCTCATCGAGCGCGTGGACCAGCGTTTCGGACACGAAGGTGCCGCCATAGGGGCCGAAATGGCCACGGGAATCGGGCAAGTCGTACATGTCTAGACTCTTCGGAACAGCGGCCTTGCCTCATCCGGCAAGGGCGCATGGTTGACTGCGATGCGTGTGCGCGCATGCGGCAGGCCACGGGCGGCATGGGGAAAGACGCGGGACACGGCCCGGCTCATCCTGCCTCGGCACTGCGCACAGCGCGCACGAACGCGGCGATGCGGGCGTGGTCCTTCACGCCCTTGGCGGCCTCTACCCCGCTGCTGACGTCCACAGCGTAGGGCCGCACGCGTTCAATCGCGCCAGCGACGTTTTGCGCGTTCAACCCACCACTCAAAACGATGCGAGGAGCGCCGCTTGCGTTCGGGTTGCCGGTAGCTGGTACCGGGGGAGTAGGCGGAAGCCATGCCGGGGGAATCAGGGTCCAGTCGAAGACGTGGCCGCCACCGCCGTAGCCTTCGACGAAGGCATCGAGCAGCAAGGCAGCGGCATCACGGTATTGATCGGCAAATTCTACCAAATCAAGCCCCGGGCGCACACGGGCGGCGCGCATGAAGGGCAGCCGGCAGCGCTGCGCCGCCTGCGTGCAGAACTGCGGGGTCTCGTCGCCGTGCAGTTGCAGCAGCGTCAGCGGCACGCGCTCGGCCACATGGGCGATGTCTTCCAGGTCGGCATTGACGAACAGCCCGGTGATCGCCACGAACGGCCCGGCGGCCTCGGCCAGCGCCGCGGCGCGCGCCACGTCGACGCAGCGCGGGCTGTTCGGGTAGAACACCAGCCCGATGGCATCGGCGCCGGCGTCCACGGCGGCGCGCACGTCGTCCTCGCGCGTCAGGCCGCAGATCTTGATGCGGGTGCGGGCCGGCATGTGCACTGTGCTGCCCGCCGTGCTGCCTTCAGCGGCCTCAGGCTGCGTCATCGAACACTCCATGGAACAGGCTCGCGGACGGATCGGCCGCGGGGATCTGGTAAGGATCAGGATACTTGACGCCGACCAGGTAGAGGCCGTCCGGCATGAAGGTCGGCGCCGCCAGCTTGCGCTCGCGCCCGGCCAGCACCTGCGCCAGCCAGTGCGCGGGGTAGCGTCCGCGCCCCACCGCCACCAGGCAGCCCATCAGGTTGCGCACCATGTGGTGCAGGAAGGCGCTGGCGCGAAAGCGCAGGAACACCCAGTTGCCGTCATCCCTGATGGTGACGTCGTACATGGTCTTGACCGGCGACTTGGCCTGGCATTCGGCGGCGCGGAAGGCGGAGAAATCATGCTCGCCGAGCAGGCATGCGGCGGCCTCGCGCATGGCGTCGACGTCGAGCCGCTGGCCCGGCGGCAGCATCTGGTAGCCGGCGCGGCCGTGCACCAGCGGCACGCGGTGTGGCCCGGTGTAGAGCGCGTAGTAATACATGCGCTCGAACGCCAGGAAACGCGCGTGGAAACCCTGGTCCACCGGCAGCGCCCATTGCAGCGCGATCGACGGCGGCAGGAAGGCGTTGACGCCGCGCACCCAGGAAAATGGCTCGCGCTCGAGCGCGGTGTCCAGGTGGATGACCTGGCCGAGCGCATGCACGCCGGTATCGGTGCGCCCCGCCACGGTGGTCAGCAGGCGCACCCCGGCAAAACGCTCGATGGCGTTTTCCAGGTGATCCTGCACGGTATTGCGGTGCGGCTGCGACTGCCAGCCGGAAAAGGCGGCGCCGTCGTAGTGCAGGCCAAGAGCGATGCGGTTCATGTCAGGGGATCGGGCAAGGCGGCGGGTACGTCCGGACGCAGCGGTTCACGCCAGGTCCGCCGAAAAAGCAAATGCGCCGGAAGGGACGCTTCCGGCGCATCGCTTCAGGCTGCGGCAGCGCGTGCCGCGGCCGGACCGTCAATGATAGCTCAGGCCACTTCCTGCAGCAGCGAACGGGCCTCCGCCTGCAGCGGATCCTGCGACTGCTCGACCACTTCCTGCAGCAGTTCGCGCGCCCCTTCCTTGTCGCCGATCTCGATATAGGCACGAGCCAGGTCAAGCTTGATCTGCATGTCCCGCCCGCCGTCCACGCCGTCGACCGACAGCGTGCTCGGCGAACCCCCGTGCGTGAGGTCGCCGCCGGTTTCAGGCGCCACGCGCGACAGGTCGATCGGCTCGGCCAGCTTGCCGTCGCGCAGCATGGTGGTGGCGGGCAGCGGCATGGTGGCCTCGTCCAGCACATCCTTGCCGCGGGCGTCGGCTTGCGCGGCGCTGCCCAGGTCAAGCGACAGCCCGGACATGTCGAACTCCAGCGGACGGCTGCGGGTCGGCGTGTCGAGGGTGGGCACGTCATCGGCAAGCGGGTCGGCGCCGGTGCGAGGCAGGCCGAGATCCAGCCGTACCGGCTCGCCGGCGTCGTGCGCGTCAGCGCCAAACACCATCGCCGCGGAAGCAGGCGCCACGATCGGCTCGCCGGCCGCCGGGGCCGGGAAGGCATCCAGCGGCAGCGCCAGGTCACCCAGCGACGGCTCCAGCCGCGGGATCGAGGCCGGATTCTGCGACGGGTCCTGGGTGCGCCACTGGTCGGTTGCCGGCGAGGTCGTATCCGGCCCCGCCGCTTCGGGCGTCACCGCCAGGAAGAGCGCGTTGCCCGGCTCGAGCGCGCGCCCCATTTCTGCTGCCTTCAGCCATTCCGCCCCGTGTCCGCCGGTCTGGGCGAACATTTCTTCTGCAATCACGCGGAAACCTTCCACATCCTGTCTGTTGCTGTAAATCTCCAGGAGCTTGAGCCGCACCGGCTGCTGCTCCGGGTTCTTCTCCAGGGCTTCGCGCAGGATTTCCTCCGCCTGCACATCGCGCCCATAGGCGATATAGACCTCGGCCTCGGCGATCGGGTCAACCTCGTTGGCTTCCGGCGTGTTGTTGCCGATGCGGAAGTCCGCGCCGAACACGCTGTGCTGCGAGGTGTCGACGCTCTGCCCCCCGGCCGTGCCGAACAGCGAATTGGCACCGGCCATCACCGTGCTTTCCTGCGACAGGATGCTGTCGCCGAAGCCGGTCGCCTCGCCCGCCTTCTGCTGCTGGCGGCGGCGATAGATCGCATAGACGCCGAGCAGCGCCACCAGCAGGCCACCGCCGGGCAGCAGCATGGGGTTGGCCAGCAGGCCATCGATGAACGACGGTTCGGGCACCGGCTCGGGCTGGGCCGCCACCACCGGCGGGCGCTTGGCCGCGGGGGCCGATGCGGCGGCGGCCTGCGTTGCACTGGCAGGAACGGCGGCAGCCGGCTGCGAAGCGGGGGCCGCTGCCACGGCTGAGACTGCCGCAGGCGCCACGGCGTCCGCGGCGCTGGCGCCGGCCGCTGCCGGGGCGCTGGCTGCGGTCGCTGCGGTTGCGGCAGCCGTCGCGGCGGCCGCAACCGGGGCCGGGGCCACGGCATCGGCCTTCGGCGGCTGGGCCGCCACCACGGTCGGCGCCGCCGCCGCGGCCTTGGCCGCGGCCTCAGCCTTTTCCTTCTCGGCCAGCACCGCCTGGTTGGCCTGGCTCAGCTTGGCGATCTCGGCGTTCTTCAGCTCGAGCAGCTTCTGCATGTCGCCGACGTTCTTTTCCAGCTGCGCCAGGCGGGCCTGCGCCTCCTTGAGTTCACGCTCGCGCGCGACGCCGGCTTCGGCCTTGGCCGCGGCGTCGGCCTGCGCGCCGCGCGCGGCCTTGCTGAGCTTCAGTTCATCGCGCGGGCCGTCGGTCGGGGCGGCCTGCTCCTGCACCCGGGCGGTCACGTTGCCGGACTGCTGGCGGCCGCTGTCGGGCTCGACCGACTTGGCCGCGGCAGCGCTGGCCAGCCGGCCGCGGTAGGCATCGAAGCCCTGCGTGCGCGCCACCACCTCGCGGCGGGCGGCCTTGGGTGCGACGGCTTGCGCCTGTTGCTGGGTCGGGACCTGCAGCACCGCGCCGCTGCGCAGCCGGTTCATGTTGCCGCCGATAAAGGCGTTGGGATTGTTGCGGTAGAGCGCCACCAGCATCTGGTCCAGCGAGACCGATTCCTGGCCTTGCACGGCCTCGCCGGCAATGGCGTAGAGCGTGTCGCCGCGCTGCACGGTGTAGCCGCCGCCGGGTGCCATCTCGGTGCTGCCGCTGGCGGCCGGTGCCGGCGCCCGCTTTGCGCTCTGGCGGGCAGGGCGCGCGGGCACGGCTGGCTTGACTGCCTCGGCAGCCGCGGCCGGCGCAGCTTCCTGGGCCGGCGCAGGCTGCGGCGCGGCGGCAGGTGCCGGTGCCGCTACGGGCGGCGCATCCGGCGTCGCCGCCTGCACCACCGTCGCCGGCGAGAAAGTCTGGTTCGAAGGCTTGGTCCCGGCGGGGTCAAGCAGGAAGGTATAGGCGCGCGAGACCTTGCCGCTGGCCCAGCTCATGTCGACCAGGATGTCGACAAAGGGCTCGCTGATCGGCTGGTTGGAGCGGACCCGGGCCACATAGCTGCCGTTCGGGCGGCGCTCCACCTCCAGCCGCAGGCTGCTGACGGCCGGCAGGTAGGTCAGCCCGGCCGCGGCATACGCCGCTGGCGACGCCAGCTTGACACTGAGCCCGGCGGCCTCTTCGGCACTGACCCCACTGATGTCGATCTCAGCCTGCAGCGGCTGACCCAGATTCGACTGAACCCGCAATTGCCCGAACCCCGCGGCATATGCGGCCGGCTGCGCAAGCAGCAGGCCCAGTGCCGTGACGGCCAGCGTTGACCAGCGCTGACGGACAGTAGGCGCATCTTTCCGGCGATGTTGGCTCACACTCACCTTATGCTCCGTTATGTTTTAGTAGCGATATGAATCGACAGACCGACCCCAAAACCAGGTCCGGCAGGCTGGCGGGGCGTTCTCGGCGCACCCCTTCTCCAGCCGCGCGCAGACGCCAAACCCTGCCTGGCGCGAAGCGCATGCCGGCGTATTGTGACGCATCACCAGGGAAAATAGGCGTCCGGATACAACAACGCCGCGCACGGGCGCGGCGTTGTCTGCAAAGCGGTCCATTCTGTTGCCTGGCTGCAACGGACGCAACCAGGCAACAGGCGGGAGCACCGGATCAGGACTCGATCAGGATACGCAGCATGCGGCGCAGCGGCTCGGCCGCGCCCCACAGCAGCTGGTCGCCGACCGTGAAGGCAGACAGGTACTCGCCGCCCATCTGCATCTTGCGCAGGCGGCCGACCGGGATGTTCAGCGTGCCGGTCACTGCTGCGGGCGTCAGGTCGGTCATGCTGGCGTCGCGCGTGTTCGGCACCACCTTGGCCCACGGGTTGTGGGCGGCGAGCATGCCTTCGATCTCATCGAGCGGCACATCCTTGCGCAGCTTGATGGTCAGCGCCTGCGAGTGGCAGCGCATGGCGCCGATGCGCACGCACAGGCCGTCGACGGCGATCGGCGTGGCGCCGGTCGCACCCAGGAAGCCTTCACCGCGGCCCAGGATCTTGTTGGTCTCGGCGCCGCCCTTCCATTCTTCCCTGGACTGGCCGTTGCCCAGGTCCTTGTCGATCCAGGGGATCAGGTTGCCGGCCAATGGCACGCCGAACTGCTTGGTTTCCTCGGCGGACAGGCCGTGCTGGGTCGCCAGGATGGTGCGGTCGATTTCCAGGATGGCCGAGGCCGGGTTGTCCAGCAGCGGCTTGACCGACGCGTTCAGCGTGCCGAACTGCGTCAGCAGCTCGCGCATATGCTGCGCACCGCCGCCGGAAGCGGCCTGGTACGTCATCGACGTCATCCACTCGATCAGGTCGGCCTGGAACAGGCCACCGAGGCCCATCAGCATGCAGCTGACCGTGCAGTTGCCACCGATGAAATTCTTGACGCCCTTGGACAGCGCGTCCTTGATCACACCCTGGTTGACCGGATCCAGCACGATGATGGCATCGTCCTTCATGCGCAGCGAGGAGGCCGCGTCGATCCAGTAGCCCTTCCAGCCGGCCGCGCGCAGCTTGGGGAAGACCTCGTTGGTGTAGTCGCCGCCCTGGGCGGTCAGCACCACGTCGCACTTCTTCAGCGCTTCGATGTCATTGGCATCTTTCAGCGTGGTTTCGTTCTTCGCCATGGCGGGCGCCTTGCCGCCGGCATTGGACGTGCTGAAGAAGACGGGCTCGATCTGGTCGAAATCACGCTCTTCCTGCATGCGCTGCATCAGGACGCTGCCGACCATTCCCCGCCAACCGACGAGACCTACAATCATGATTTACCTCGGATGTGATTTTTACTTCCCCGCCATTTTCCTCGCCCGGCGTGGCTGCGCGGGGAAGACGGGCAGGCACGACGAACGGATCTAGGCGATCGCGGTTTTAATAATGGTTTTAATCGTCGTTGCGGTCTGGCCGAGCGAAATCGTGCCGACCGGGCCGCGGGTAGCGGTCAGGGCAGCAACAGCAGTCAGGGTGGACTGGGAAAATCGGGCCATCGGCAGAGTCTACACGATTTTGCGGCGCTGCCGCAGCGTGCAGATAGGGGAAATAACGGGGACAAATCAGACAAAGGGGGCATTACTCGCGCAGTGCCCCCTTCCGGTGTGACTTACAGTGCCGCCAGCACAGCGTCACCCATCTCGCGGGTGCCGACCTGCTTGCAACCCGGCGTCAGGATATCGCCGGTGCGGTAGCCCTGGGCCAGCACCTTCTTGACGGCGTTCTCGATGCGGTCGGCCTGCTCGGCGCGGTTCAGCGAGTAGCGCAGCATCATCGCCGCCGACAGGATTGTCGCCAGCGGGTTGGCCACGCCCTTGCCGGCGATGTCGGGTGCAGAGCCGTGCGACGGTTCGTACAGGCCCTTGTTGTTGGCATCCAGCGACGCCGACGGCAGCATGCCGATCGAGCCGGTCAGCATGGCGGCCTCGTCCGACAGGATGTCGCCGAACATATTGCCGGTGACGATCACGTCGAAGCTCTTGGGCGCCTTGACCAGCTGCATGGCCGCGTTGTCGACGTACATGTGCGACAGTTCGACCTCCGGGTACTCCTTGTGCACCTCGATCACGATGTCCTTCCAGAACTGGAAGGTCTCGAGCACGTTGGCCTTGTCGACGCTGCACAGCTTCTTGCCGCGCTTGGCCGCGGCCTGGAACGCCACGTGGGCGATGCGGCGGATTTCGGGCTCGCTGTAGCGCATGGTGTCGAAGCCTTCGCGCGCACCCTTGAACAGGCCGTCCGGCGCTTCGCGCACGCCGCGCGGCTGGCCGAAGTAGATGTCGCCGTTCAGTTCGCGCACGATCAGGATGTCGAGGCCGGCCACCAGCTCGGGCTTCAGGCTCGAAGCGCCGGTCAGCTCCGGATAGCAGATTGCCGGGCGGAAGTTGGCGAACAGCTGCAGGTGCTTGCGCAGGCCCAGGATGGCCTGCTCCGGGCGCAGCGGACGATCCAGGCTGTCGTACTTCCAGTCGCCGACGGCACCGAACAGGATGGCGTCGGCTTCCTTGGCCAGCTTCAGGGTGTTCTCCGGCAGCGGATGGCCTTCGGCCTCGTAGCCGGCGCCGCCCACCGGGGCGGTTTCCAGTTCGAACTTCTCGTCGAGCGCGTTCAGGACCTTGACGGCCTCCGCGACGATTTCGGGACCGATGCCGTCACCCGGCAGGACTGCGATCTTCATTGTTGTCTTTCCTCGTTGAGTCTTATCCGACCAGGCGGTTGTTCAGCCACGGCATCTTGGCCACGCGCTCGGCCTCATAGGCCTTGATCTTGTCGGCATGGCGCAGCGTCAGGCCGATATCGTCGAAGCCGTTCAGCATGCAGTACTTGCGGAACGGGGCGATGTCGAACTCATACGCCTGGCCGCCCGCCGTCAGCACCACCTGCTTGTCCAGGTCGATGGTCAGCTTGTAGCCGTTGAAGGCGTTGGTCTCGTTGAACAGGTGGTCGACCTGCTGTTCGGTCAGCACCACCGGCAACAGGCCGTTCTTGTAGCAGTTGTTGAAGAAGATGTCGGCAAAGCTGGGCGCGATCACGGCGCGGAAGCCGTATTGCGTCAGCGCCCACGGTGCGTGCTCGCGCGAGCTGCCGCAGCCGAAGTTGCGGCGCGCCAGCAGGATCGACGCACCCTGGTAGCGCGGCTGGTTCAGCACGAAGTCCGGGTTCAGCGGACGCTTGCTGTTGTCCATGCCGGGCTCGCCGACGTCCTTGTAGCGCCACTCGTCGAACAGGTTGGGGCCGAAGCCGGTGCGCTTGATCGACTTCAGGAACTGCTTCGGGATGATGGCGTCGGTATCGACGTTCTCGCGGTCGAGCGGGGCTACGAGGCCGCTATGTACGGTGAACTTGTCCATGTTCTCTTTCCTTGCTTCTTCAGCCCAGCTTGCGGATATCGACGAAATGGCCTTCGATGGCTGCGGCCGCTGCCATCGCCGGGCTCACCAGGTGGGTGCGCCCGCCCGCGCCCTGGCGGCCTTCGAAGTTGCGGTTCGAGGTCGACGCGCAACGCTCGCCAGGATCGAGGCGGTCGGCATTCATGGCCAGGCACATCGAGCAGCCCGGCTCGCGCCATTCAAAGCCCGCGGCCTTGAAGATCTTGTCCAGGCCTTCGCGCTCGGCCTGTTCCTTGACCAGGCCCGAGCCCGGCACCACCATCGCCAGCTTCACGTTGCCGGCGACCTTGCGACCGAGCTTCTGCACCACCCACGCGGCGGCGCGCATGTCTTCGATGCGGCTGTTGGTGCACGAACCGATGAAGACCTTGTCGATATTGATGCTCTCGACCGGCACGTTGGGCTGCAGGCCCATGTATTCGAGCGCGCGCTCCATCGCGTTGCGCTTGTTCGGGTCCTTCTCCTTCTCGGGATCCGGCACGCGGTCTTCGATGCTGATCACCATTTCTGGCGAGGTACCCCAGGTCACCTGCGGACGGACGTCCTCGGCGCGCAGCTCGACCACCTGGTCGAACTTGGCCCCGGCATCCGAATGCAGCGTGCGCCAGTAGGCCACGGCCTGCTCCCACTCCACGCCCTGCGGCGCGTAGGGGCGGCCCTTCACGTATTCGAGCGTGACGTCGTCCACCGCCACCAGGCCGGCGCGCGCGCCCGCCTCGATGGCCATGTTGCAGACCGTCATGCGGCCTTCCATGGTCAGGTCGCGGATGGCCGAGCCGGCGAACTCGATGGTGTAGCCGGTGCCGCCCGCGGTGCCGATCTTGCCGATCACGGCCAGCACGATGTCCTTGGCGGTGCAGCCGCGCGGCAGCTTGCCTTCCACCTTGACCAGCATGTTCCTGGCCTTCTTGCCCAACAGCGTCTGGGTAGCCAGCACATGCTCAACTTCCGAGGTGCCGATGCCATGCGCGAGCGCGCCAAACGCGCCATGCGTGCTGGTATGCGAGTCCCCGCACACCACCGTCATGCCCGGCAGCGTGGCGCCCTGCTCCGGCCCGATCACGTGCACGATGCCCTGGCGGTGGTCGTTCATCTTGAACTGGGTGATGCCGTAGCTGTCGCAGTTGGCATCCAGCGTATCGACCTGCAGCTTCGACACCGGATCGGCAATGCCGTGGCTGCGGTCGGTGGTCGGCACGTTGTGGTCCGACACGGCCAGGTTGGCGCTGATGCGCCATACCGGACGCTCCGCCAGCTTCAGCCCTTCGAACGCCTGCGGGCTGGTCACTTCATGCAGCAGGTGGCGGTCGATGTAGAGCAGCGTGGTGCCGTCTTCCTCGACGTGGACGGTGTGGTCATCCCAGAGTTTGTCGTAGAGCGTCTTGGCCATGATGCGATGGCGGGCCGGAAGACCGATCCTTTGCAGGAGTGGTCCGCGGTGACCGCGCGGTAGTTTGCAGGGGTTTTATTCGCTTCGGTCGCGGTGGCGAGCGGGTGGCGATAGCGATAATCGCGCCGGAAGCCGCCTGAAGCGAGCGTTATTTCAAGCGTTGCCGCAATGCTTGACTTGGCAATTGATTATGCCACAGGGGGTGTGGCGGTCAGCCCCCTGCCCGGCCCGGGCAGCGGCTGCAATGTAATGTGATTGGCGAAAGGGGGATTTCGCGGATGGCGAAAAGGAAAAGGGCGCCGCCCCCCCGGGGGGGCCGCGGCCTCTTGGGATCAGCCGCCCAGGTAGGCGGCCTTGATCCGGTCGTTTGCCAGCAGGTTGGCGCCGGTATCGGCCAGCACCACCTTGCCGGTTTCGAGCACATAGCCGCGGTCCGCGACCTGCAGTGCCTTGTTGGCGTTCTGCTCGACCAGGAACACAGTGACGCCTTCGTCACGAATGGTGCGGATGATGTCGAAGATCTGCGCGATGATCAGCGGCGCCAGACCGAGCGTGGGCTCGTCCAGCAGCAGCAGGCGCGGCCGGCTCATCAGCGCGCGGCCGATCGCCAGCATCTGCTGCTCGCCGCCCGACATGGTGCCGGCCCGCTGGCTGGCGCGCTGGTTCAGGCGCGGGAACAGCTTGAACACGTGCTCGATGCCCGCCTCGATCTCGTCGCGCCTGGCGAAGAACGCGCCCATCTTCAGGTTCTCCAGCACCGTCAGGCTCGGGAACACGCGCCGGCCCTCGGGCGAGATCGCGAGCCCCAAGCGCATGATCTCGTGCGTGGACCGGTTGGTGATGTCCTGCCCTTCGAACGTCACGCGCCCGCTGGACGCGCGCGGCGTGCCGCACACGGTCATCATCAGCGTCGTCTTGCCGGCGCCGTTGCTGCCGATCAGGGTGACGATCTCCCCCTTGTTGACTTCGATCGATACGCCCGACAGCGCCTCGACGGCGCCGTAGTGGGTATGGACCTGTTCCAGCTTCAGCATCAGTCCTCTCCCAGGTAGGCCTTGATCACGCGCGGGTCGTTGCGCACTTCCTCAGGCGCGGCCGTAACGATCGGCTTGCCGTGCTCCATCACCAGGATGCGGTCGGACACGCCCATCACCAGGCTCATGTCGTGCTCGATCAGCAGCACGGCAATGCCGAACTCGCGCCGCAGCTGGTCGATCAGCTGCTGCAGCTCGATCTTCTCCTGCGGGTTCAGGCCGGCCGCCGGCTCGTCCAGCATCAACAGGCGCGGCTTGGTGATCATGCAGCGCGCGATCTCCAGCCGGCGCTGGTGGCCGTACGACAGCGTGCCCGCCTCGCGGTTGGCCACCGAGGTCAGCCCCATGCGTTCAAGCCAGACCGCGGCGCGCTCCAGCGCCTCGCGCTCGGCGCGGCGGTAGGCCGGCGTGGCGAACAGGCCGCGCAGGATGCCCGCCTGCACCTGGCGGTGCTGCGCCACCAGCAGGTTTTCCACCACCGTCAGCGACTTGAACAGGCGGATGTTCTGGAAGGTCCGCACCAGGCCCTTGCGCGCTACCTGGTGGCTGGGCAGGCCGGCGATGGCGTGGCCGTCCAGCGTGACCTCGCCCGCGGTGGGCTTGTAGAAGCCGCCCACGCAGTTGAACACCGTGGTCTTGCCGGCGCCATTAGGGCCGATGATGGCGAAGACCTCGTCGCTGCGCACATTGAAATCAATACCGTCCACGGCCAGCAAGCCGCCGAAGCGCATCTGCAGGCCGGAGACTTTCAGCAAATCCGCGCTCATTTCGGCAACTCCACGTGGGGACGGCTCGCGGGCAGCAGGCCCTGCGGACGCCACATCATCATCAGCACCATCACCAGGCCGAAGATCAGCATGCGATATTCGGCAAAACCGCGCGCCACCTCGGGCAGCACCGTCAGCAGGATCGCCGCCAGGATCACGCCCAGCTGCGAACCCATGCCGCCCAGCACCACCACGGCGAGGATCAGCGCCGACTCGATGAAGGTGAACGATTCCGGATTGACCAGGCCCTGGCGCGCCGCGAAGAAAGCGCCGCCGATGCCGGCGAACGAAGCTCCCAGCGTGAACGCCGACAGCTTGATGCGGGTCGGGTTCAGGCCCAGCGAGCGGCACGCGATCTCGTCGTCGCGCAGCGCTTCCCAGGCGCGGCCCATCGGCATGCGGATCAGGCGGCTGGTGACGAACAGCGTGAAGCCCACCAGCAGCAGCGCCAGCAGGTACAGGAAGATCACCATGTGCTGGCCGCTGTAGTCCCAGCCCAGCAGGTCATGAAAGGTCTTGGCGCCCTCCACGCTCGCGCTGCGCGCCATCTCGATGCCGAACACGGTCGGCTTCGGGATGCCGGACACGCCATCCGGGCCGCCGGTCAGGCTGGTCAGGTTGTTGGCCAGCAGGCGGATGATCTCGCCGAAGCCAAGTGTCACGATGGCCAGGTAGTCGCCGCGCAAACGCAGCACCGGGAAACCCAGCAGGAAGCCGAAGGTGGCCGACATCGCGGCGGCGATCGGCAGGCATTCCCAGAAGCCCAGCCCGAAATACTGGTTGAGCAGCGCGTAGGTGTAGCCGCCGATGGCGTAGAAGCCGACATAGCCCAGGTCGAGCAGGCCGGCATAGCCCACCACGATATTCAGGCCCAGGCCCAGGATCACGTAGATCAGCGCCAGCGTGGCCACGTCGACCGCGCCGCGCGAGCCGAAGAACGGCCACACCAGCCCGACCGCCAGCAGCATCCATACCGCCGCGCGCTGCTGCCGGGCGCCCAGCTGCGGCACCGCCGGCAGGCGCACCGCGCTGCCGGCGCGCGACAGCAGCGGCTTGAACAGCTGGAACAGGAAGACCGCCGCCACGGCGATCCACACCGGCCGCCAGTGCGGCTCCAGCACGACCTTGTAGCCTTCCAGCTTGAGCTGCAGGCCCAGGATGGGAATGGTCAGGATGGCCGTCATCACGGCGGCCGTGATCGCATTCTTGAGCGATTGTCCCGGTGCGGCGCCGCGTGCGGCGGCCTTGCCCGCGGGCATCGCGGAAACGTTGTTGGTCATGTCTCGTCCTCTTTCAGACCTTTTCGACGTCAGGCTTGCCGAGCAGCCCGGTCGGACGGAACAGCAGCACCAGCACCAGCAGGCTGAACGCAACCACGTCCTTGTACTCGGCCGGCATATAGCCCGAGGCGAAGGTCTCCGCCAGGCCCAGCAGCACGCCGCCGAGCATCGCGCCCGGGATGCTGCCGATGCCGCCCAGCACCGCCGCGGTAAAGGCCTTGATGCCGGCGATAAAGCCGATAAAGGGATTGAGCTTGCCGATGGTCAGCCCGATCAGCACGCCGCCCACCGCCGCCAGCATCGCACCCAGCACGAAGGTGAACGAGATCACCTTGTTGGTGTCGATGCCGAGCAGGTTGGCCATGCGCATGTCTTCGGCGCAGGCTCGGCAGGCACGGCCCATGCGCGAACGGCCGATAAACAGCGTCAGCGCGATCATCAGCACCAGCGTCACGCCGACGATCAGCAGGCGCGAGTACGGCACCGTCACGGTGAAGTCACTGCCCATCTGGAACTCGATGGCGCCCGAGATCAGCACCGGCACCGACACGTCGCGTGCGCCCTGCCCGATCTGGACATAGTTCTGCAGGAAGATCGACATGCCGATGGCCGAGATCAGCGGCACCAGCCGCGGTCCGCCGCGCAAGGGCCGGTATGCCACCCGCTCGACCGCATAGCCGTACACCCCAGTGACCAGCACCGAGACCAGCAAGGCGGCGCCCAGCACCAGCGGCAGGGGGTAGCCTGCCTGGGCGCCGATCGCGGTGAGCGTGACCAGGCCGACATAGGCACCGATCATGTAAATCTCGCCGTGCGCGAAATTGATCATGCCGATGATGCCGTAGACCATTGTGTAGCCGATGGCGATCAGCGCATAGATCGCACCCAGCGTCAGGCCGTTGACCAGCTGCTGGGTGAACTGTGGAAGGAATTCATTCATTGGGGAAGCCTCAGGAACTTGAAGCCCGATACCAGAACGCCCCGCCCGGGGTCCGGGCGGGGCGTGTGCGTGGAAAAGCTCCGGCTTAGTTGGCGGCCGTCTTGCTGGCGTCCTTGTGCCAGGTGTAGACCACGAACTTGAAGGACTTCAGGTCGCCCTTGTCGTCGTACTCGACCTTGCCGATCGGGGTGGTGAAGGCGTTCTTGTGCATGTACGCCGCGACCTTGGTCGGGTCGGTGCTCTTGGCGCCGGCAATGGCGTCGCCGATGATCTTGACGGCGGCATAGGCCGGCATCTGGAACGGACCGTTGGCGTCACGCTTCTTGTCGGCAAAGGCCTTCACCAGCGCGGCGTTGGCCGGGTCGGCCGAGAAGTCTGCCGGCAGCGTCACCAGCATGCCTTCCGAGGACGGGCCGGCGATCGCCGTCACGTCCTTGTTGCCCACGCCCTCGGGGCCCATGAACGCGGCCTTCACGCCCTGCTCGCGCGCCTGGCGCAGCAGCAGGCCCATTTCCGGGTGGTAGCCGCCGAAGTAGACGAAGTCCACGCCCTGCGACTTGAGCTTGGTGATGACGGCGGAGTAGTCCGAATCGCCGGCGTTGATGCCTTCGAACACGGCGACCGGGATCTTGGCGGCTTCCAGGTCCTTCTTCACCGAGCTGGCGATGCCCTGGCCGTACGACTGCTTGTCGTGCAGCACCGCGACCTTCTTCGGCTTGACCTTGCCGATGATGTACTGGGCGGCGGCCGGGCCCTGCTGGTCGTCGCGGCCGATGGTGCGGAAGATGTACTTGCGCTTCTTGGTCTCGGTCAGCTGCGGTGCGGTCGCCGACGGCGTGACCATGACGATCCCTTCGTTCTCGTAGATGTCCGAAGCCGGGATGGTCGAGCCCGAGCACACATGGCCGATCACGTACTTGATGTTCTGGCTGACGATCTTGTTGGCAACTGCCACGGCCTGCTTCGGCTCGCAGGCGTCGTCCATCATCACCACTTCGAACTTGTTGCCGCCGGCGCCGCCGTTGGCATTGAGTTGTTCGATCGCGGTCAGCGCACCGGCCTTGACCATGTCGCCATACTGCGCCACCGAGCCGCTCATCGGGCCGGCAATGGCGATCTTCACGGTTTCGGCGTTGGCAGCGGCGCCAAGGGTGGCCAGCACGGCGGCCAGCGAGATGGACGTAAGACGGGACAGCGTCATCAGGAGCTCCTCGATTTATGTTTGGGTCAACCGGGCAGAAACGGTGTGACCTGCGCAATCGAACAACACCCGCGGACTACGAATAAAGACGCCCGAGACGCGGAAGACGGGCCTGCAAGGGAGAGACAGCTTATGCGGGGCCCGGCATGTGTCAGTCCCGCTGAGGTACGGGGACCAAGGTTCGGAAAGACAACGTTTGATGCGTTCTCTATTGCGCAAGCGATTCGCCTGCCCCGCTTGCCGCACCGCATGCCGGAAGGGTGGCCCGGCTGCCGTCGGCAAAGCAGCCCGCATTATAGGGTCAAATTTCCTGCCGTAGGCGAAAATCGCACAACAAATGCGGAACTGAATTGACAGACTGAGACACAATTCTCCGCAAATTGCCGTTCTCACCACTTATCCGGCAATTTCCTGCTCCCTGCCCTGCTGCGACGCACAAGGCACTCCGGCCCAGAAACACAAACGCCCCGGCGGGCCGGGGCGTTTGTGATTGCTGCATCGCGCAGCCGGATGACAAGCCAGCGATCAGCGCTTGGCAACGTCCGGCACGTCGCGGGTAGCTGCGCCAACGAACAGCTGACGCGGACGACCGATCTTGTATTCCGGATCGGTAATCATCTCTTCCCACTGCGAGATCCAGCCCGGGGTGCGGGCCAGCGCGAAGATGCAGGTGAACAGCGAGGTCGGGATGCCCAGCGCGCGCTGGACGATGCCCGAGTAGAAGTCCACGTTCGGGTACAGCTTGCGGCTGACGAAGTACTCGTCTTCCAGCGCGATCTTTTCCAGCTCCATGGCCAGCTTGAACAGCGGGTCGTTGTGCAGGCCCAGCTCTTCCAGCACTTCGTGGCAGGTTTCGCGCATCAGCTTGGCGCGCGGATCGTAGTTCTTGTACACGCGGTGGCCAAAGCCCATCAGGCGCACGCCCGAGTTCTTGTCCTTGACCTGCTTGATGAACTCGTTGATGTTGTCGACGCTGCCGATTTCTTCCAGCATCTTCAGCGCGGCTTCGTTGGCGCCGCCGTGGGCCGGGCCCCACAGGCAGGCCACGCCGGCGGCAATGGCTGCGAACGGGTTGGTGCCCGACGAACCGGCCAGGCGCACGGTCGAGGTCGACGCGTTCTGCTCGTGGTCTGCGTGCAGGATGAAGATGCGGTCCAGCGCGCGCTCCAGCACCGGGTTCACGGTGTACGGGGCGCACGGCGTGCCGAACATCATGCGCATGAAGTTGCCCGAGTAGGACAGGTCGTTCTGCGGGTAGATGTACGGCTGGCCGATGTTGTACTTGTACGCCATGGCGACCAGGGTCGGCATCTTGGCGATCAGGCGGATGGCCGAGATCTCGCGCTGGTGCGGATCGTCGATGTCCATCGCGTCGTGGTAGAACGCGCTCATGGCACCGACCATGCCGGTCAGCACGGCCATCGGGTGCGCGTCGCGGCGGAAGCCGCGCATGAAGAACTGCATCTGCTCGTGAACCATGGTGTGGTTCATCACGTGGCCGACGAATTCTTCCTTCTGCTTGGCGTTGGGCAGTTCGCCCTTGAGCAGCAGGTAGCAGGTTTCGAGGTGGTCGCACTTCTGCGCCAGTTGCTCGATCGGGTAGCCGCGGTACAGCAGTTCGCCCTTGTCACCGTCGATATAGGTGATCTTGGAATTGCACGAAGCCGTCGACATGAAACCGGGGTCGTAGGTGAACTTACCGGTCTGTCCGTACAGCTTGCGAATGTCGATTACGTCCGGGCCAACGGTACCCGTGTAGATCGGCAGCTCAACGCTGGGGGAACCATCGGAGAACGATAGCGTGGCTTTCACATCGGACGGCGTCATGTCGGATCCTTCAAATGCTGTGAATAATAATGTTGACCAAAACTCAGACCGTACGCAGCAGGGTGATCACTCGCTGCATCGGGGGCGTGTCGAGCTCACCGTCCAGTTCCTTGCGCGCAAGGAGCAGGTCCATCAACTCGTTGTCGCTGAGTTCGAACAGCTCGCTCAACGAAGCCACGTCCTCGTCGGACAGGCTCTCCTCGTAACGGTTGAAAAAACGTTCGACGATGATGTCGTTCTCCAGCAGACCGCGGCGGGCGCGCCAGCGCAGACGTGCGCGCTTGTGCGGGTCGGCCTGATGGGAGAAGGTGGTGGCAGGACTCTCAGTCATGGCTTCCTACTTTCGGCGCGCCAGCCAGATATAGCCGCTCTGGCTGACGCGCCGCTTACTACTGCAGACAGCCGCAGGCTCAGACCGCGCGGCGGACCATCAGCTCCTTGATCTTGCCGATGGCCTTGGTCGGGTTCAGACCCTTCGGGCACACATCGACGCAGTTCATGATGCTGTGGCAGCGGAACAGGCGGTACGGGTCGTTCAGGTTGTCCAGGCGCTCGTTGGTGGCCTGGTCGCGGCTGTCCGCGATGAAGCGGTAAGCCTGCAGCAGGCCGGCGGGGCCGACGAACTTGTCCGGGTTCCACCAGAACGACGGGCACGACGTCGAGCAGCTGGCGCAGAGAATGCACTCGTACAGGCCATCCAGCTCGTCACGCTCTTCCGGCGACTGCAGGCGCTCTTTCTCGGGCGGCGGCTCGTCGTTGATCAGGAACGGCTTGATCGAGTTGTACTGCTTGAAGAAGTTCGTCATGTCGACGATCAGGTCGCGCACCACCGGCAGGCCGGGCAGCGGACGCAGCACGATGCGGTCCGGCAGCTCGCGCATATTGGTCAGGCAGGCCAGGCCGTTCTTGCCGTTGATGTTCATCGCGTCCGAGCCGCACACGCCTTCGCGGCACGAACGGCGGAACGAGATGGTCTCGTCCAGCTTCTTCAGCTTGACCAGCGCGTCCAGCAGCATGCGCTCGTGACCGTCCAGCTCGACCTCGTAGGTCTGCATGCGCGGTGCCGCATCCTTGTCCGGATCGTAGCGGTAGACTTCGAAAATACGCTTCATTTCTGTGGGTCCTGTTGTCTCTACGATGCGGTGCTCAGAAGGTACGGGCCTTCGGCGGCACGCTTTCCACCGTCAGCGGTTCCATCTTCACCGGCTTGTAGTCGAGGCGGTTGCCTTCGCTGTAGAACAGCGTGTGCTTGAGCCAGTTCTGGTCGTCGCGATTCGGGAAGTCGCTGTGCGCGTGGGCACCGCGCGATTCCTTGCGGGCGGCCGCCGAGATCATGGTGGCCTTGGCCACTTCCACCAGGTTGGCCACTTCGAGGGCTTCCACCAGCGCGGTGTTGAAGACCTTGGACTTGTCCTTCAGGTGGATGTTGTCGGCACGCTGCGACACTTCCAGGATGCGCTCGACGCCTTCGTCCATCAGCTTCTGGGTACGGAACACGCCGGCATGCGACTGCATGTTCTTGCGGATGTCGTTGGCAACGTCCTGCGTGTACTCGCCCGAGGACGACGACTGCAGCTTGGCCAGGCGCGACAGCGCCAGGTCGGCGGCGTCGGCCGGCAGCGGCTTGTGCTCTTTCTGCTTCAGGTTCTGGGCGATGATGTGGTTGCCGGCGGCGCGGCCGAACACCACCAGGTCCAGCAGCGAGTTGGTGCCCAGGCGGTTGGCGCCGTGCACCGACACGCACGAGCATTCGCCGATCGCGTAGAAACCGTTCAGGACTTCGTTCGGGTTGCCGTTCTTAGGCACCACGACCTGGCCGTGATAGTTGGTCGGGATACCGCCCATCTGGTAGTGGATGGTCGGGACCACCGGGATCGGTTCCTTGATCGCGTCGACGTTGGCGAACTTCATGCCGATTTCGCGGATCGACGGCAGGCGCTTCATGATGGTCTCGGCACCGACGTGGGTCAGGTCGAGCAGCACGTAGTCGCCGTTCGGGCCGCAGCCGCGGCCTTCCTTGATTTCCTGGTCCATCGAGCGCGAGACGAAGTCACGCGGCGCCAGGTCCTTCAGCGTCGGGGCATAGCGCTCCATGAAGCGCTCGCCGTCCTTGTTGCGCAGGATACCGCCTTCGCCGCGCACGCCTTCGGTGATCAGCACGCCCGCGCCGGCCACGCCGGTCGGGTGAAACTGCCAGAACTCCATGTCTTCCAGCGGCACGCCTGCGCGCGCTGCCATGCCCAGGCCGTCACCGGTGTTGATGAAGGCGTTGGTGGAAGCTGCATAGATACGGCCGGCACCGCCGGTCGCGAACAGCGTGGTCTTGGCTTCGAGGATGTAGACCTCGCCGGTTTCCATTTCCAGCGCGGTCACGCCCAGCACGTCGCCGTCCTGGTCGCGGATCAGGTCCAGCGCCATCCACTCGACGAAGAAGTGGGTCTTGGCGCGCACGTTGCGCTGGTACAGCGTGTGCAGCAGCGCGTGGCCGGTACGGTCAGCCGCGGCGCAGGCGCGCTGCACCGGCTTTTCACCGTAGTTGGCGGTGTGGCCGCCGAACGGACGCTGGTAGATGGTGCCGTCGGGGTTGCGGTCGAACGGCATGCCGAAGTGTTCGAGCTCGTACACGACCTTCGGGGCTTCACGGCACATGAACTCGATGGCGTCCTGGTCACCCAGCCAGTCCGAGCCCTTGATGGTGTCGTAGAAGTGGTAGTGCCAGTTGTCTTCGCTCATGTTCCCCAGCGAAGCGCCGATGCCGCCCTGTGCCGCCACCGTGTGCGAGCGCGTCGGGAACACCTTGGACAGCACGGCCACGTTCAGGCCGGCTTCCGCGAGCTGGAGGGATGCGCGCATCCCGGCGCCGCCAGCACCGACGATGACCACGTCGAAACGGCGACGCGGCAATCCAGTCTTGACTGCGACCATTTATTACACCCTCCAGAGAATCTGAGCAGCGTAGCCCGCGCAACCGACGAGCCACAGAATCGTAAGAACTTGCAGCACGAGGCGAACCGCCATCGGACGCACATAGTCCATCCAGATGTCGCGCACGCCGATCCAGGCGTGATACAGCAGCGACAGGATGGTCAGGAACGTGATGATCTTCATCCACTGGTTGGAGAAGAGCCCTGCCCACGCTTCATACGAAGCGCCGTTCGACAGCAGGAAGGCAATGGCCAGGACCACGGTGAAGACCACCATGATCACGGCCGTGACGCGCTGCGCCAGCCAGTCTTTCAGGCCGTAGTGCGCACCGACGACAAGACGCTTGGGACCGATATTATTGTTTGCCACCTTGATTCTCCTCAGAACAGGCCGAACAGCTTCAGGCCGAAAATCAGGGTAAGCAGCAGGCTCACAACCAGCACGCCGATGGCAGACTTGGCCGAGGCCGGCTTGGAAACGCCGACGTGCACATCCAGCAGCAGGAAACGGATACCCGCGCAGAAGTGATGCAGATAACCCCAGATCAGGACCAGCAGAACCAGCTTGACGAAGCCACCGGACAGAAGCGCCGAGAACTTTGCGAAGCTCAGTTCCGAAGTTATGCTCTGCTCAAACAGATACAGGACGAAGGGAAGGAGGAGGAACATCAGTGCACCGCTCACGCGATGCAGGATGGATACCTTGCCGGCCCAGGGCAACCGGTAGCGCGCAATCTGCGCGATACCGATATTCCGGTACTCCGGCCTGGCTTGTTTGACGGCTTCAGCCATGCGAGACCCCATTTGCGGTAAACAAAAAACGAAACTGCCACTGCCCTGCATGCAACGGGATGCATTAGGGCAAATCCATGAGATTTTAGCGCCTTTGTTGCGCGCTGCACCAATAATTTTCAGCTATCAGGCACCAACAGGTGCCGCCCGACAATCGCACACCAATCACATCCGGCGGGCAATCCAGCGCAACATTAGCCGCGCCGCGCAACAGCCCGCACCGTCATGACGAAAGCCACAATAATCAACGCCAGCGGGCGCATCATGCCATGCGCCGGCGTCAGCTCAGGTCGTTCTGGTAATAGTGCCGCGTAGTCACGTACAGCCCGCGGCGCACTTCGACGGGGCGGTCGCCATAGGTGTACGACACCCGCTCGACTGACAGCAGCGGCGAGCCTACCGGGACAGACAGCAACTCGGCCGCGGTTTCATCGGCAGGCACGGCGCGGATCTTCTCCGAGGCGCGGATCATGCGCGTACCGAACTCGGCCTCGAACAATGCATACATGGGGCCCTTCCACTCGGTCAGCTTTTCAGCGGTGAGGCCCTTGAAGTTGGCGCCGAGCAGCCAGATTTCATCCAGCACGGTCGACTCGCCCGAGAAATTCAGCACGCGGCGGATCTGCACCACGCTGTCGCCGGTGCGGATGTCGAGCAGCCGGGCAATTTCGGCGGGGGCGCGCAGGCGCTTGCATTCCAGCACGCGGCTGGCGCCATAATGGGGTTCGCCTTCGTCCGGGACGAGGCGCAGGAAGCGGAACTTGACCACGTCTTCATGGTGCGTGGTCACGAAAGTGCCCTTGCCCTGCCGGCGCGCCACCAGGTTCTCGGCGGCGAGTTCATCGATGGCCTTGCGCACCGTGCCCTGGCTGACCTTGTAGCGCGAGGCCAGCTCCATTTCGCTGGGGATCATCTCGCCGGGCTTCCATTCGCCGGATTGCAGGCTGCGCGTGATCAGCGCCTTGATCTGCTGGTAGAGCGGACTGAAGGTGGGCGACGGCACGGACTGCAGACCAGAGGCGGGACCAGATTGCGGGGCCGCCTGCGGCACAGGCGCGGGCGGCGAAGAAGGCGGCTGCGCCCCGGCGCCAGGCGTGGCGGCGCCAGATTCCGGCGCGCCGGGTGCGGCTGCGCCAGTCAGGGACGTAGGCAGGGAGGACATAGCGGGATTTCACCACAAAAGGGCAAGATACGTCCAGCCTTACGTTAATTGTCTTATGTCTTATATAAGACATATGAGTTGACATCACGGGAGGCCCGGCCTACACTCGCGCTGGTCCACGCCCGCGATGGCCCCAGGCACGCCAGCAGCAGTCAGGATACCGGAATGTGTCGGCCCGGCAGAATCTCGGCAGCGCTCCGGTCTGGAAATGGCGCCACGCTTCGCAGTAGACTAACGCTTTGTTGCATCACCATGACCCGTTGTGGCTCTCCCTCACCGGTTCCGCCCCGTGGCCCCGCCACCTGGCTCCGGCGGACGGCCGCTCCCCGCTGTGGCGACAACCAGCACCCGGTGACCCGCCGCACCCCTTGTTACGGCAACGGCATGCCACCGACCGGCTTCCCCCCTTCTATCGTTTGGAGATTTACTCATGGCTAAAGCCCCAATGCGCGTCGCAGTGACCGGCGCCGCTGGCCAGATCGGCTACTCCCTGCTGTTCCGCATCGCCAATGGCGACATGCTGGGCAAAGACCAGCCGGTCATCCTCCAACTGCTCGACCTCCCGCAAGCCCAGCAAGCCGTCAAGGGCGTGGTGATGGAACTGGAAGACTGCGCGTTCCCGCTGCTGGCCGGCGTGGTCATCACCGACGACCCCAAGGTTGCCTTCAAGGACGCCGACGTGGCCCTGCTGGTTGGCGCCCGTCCGCGCAGCAAGGGTATGGAGCGCAAGGACCTGCTCGAAGCCAATGCCCAGATCTTCACGGTGCAGGGCAAGGCGCTGGACGAAGTCGCCAGCCGCAACGTCAAGGTGCTGGTGGTCGGCAACCCGGCCAACACCAACGCCTACATCGCCATGAAGTCGGCACCGAACCTGCCGCGCGAGAACTTCACCGCGATGCTGCGCCTGGACCACAACCGTGCCCTGTCGCAAATCGCCGCCAAGACCGGCAAGCCGGTGTCGTCGATCGAGAAGCTGTTCGTGTGGGGCAACCACAGCCCGACCATGTACGCCGACTACCGCTATGCCACCGTCGACGGCAAGAGCGTCAAGGACCTGATCAACGACCCGGTGTGGAACAACGACGTGTTCCTGCCGACCGTCGGCAAGCGCGGCGCCGCCATCATCGAAGCGCGTGGCCTGTCGTCGGCTGCTTCGGCCGCCAACGCTGCCATCGACCACGTGCGCGACTGGGTGCTGGGCACCAACGGCAAGGTCGTCACCATGGGCATCCCGTCGAACGGTGAATACGGCATCCCGGCCGACACCATGTTCGGCTACCCGGTGACCACCGCCAACGGCAAGTACGAGATCGTCAAGGGTCTGGAGATCGACGCCTACAGCCAGGAAAAGATCAATATCACCCTGAACGAACTGGAAGAAGAAAAGGCCGGCGTGCAGCACCTGCTGGGCTGATCCTCCGATCGCTCGAGGAAAGACCGGGGTTCCGCAACGATTCACGAATCAGTGCGGACCCCGGTTTTTTAATATCCAGGGGCTACGATGTCCCCTTGCTCTCCCCCCTCAACCCAAACCGGTCCGAATCAACGTGCATCCTTCCGAGGTCTTGTTCCAGGGCGAAGCCATCCCGGTCCAGTTGCCGGTGTGTGACCACTACGCGGGCAGCGAAAAGCTGATGCGCAAATCGCTTGCCCTGCAACAAGAGCTTGGCCCGGTCTTCGACATCACCTTCGACTGCGAGGACGGCGCCGCCGTCGGCCGTGAGAGCGAGCATGCCGAGCTGTGCGCGCAGCTGGTCAACAGCCCGCTCAATGCCCACAATCGCGTCGGCGTGCGCATCCATGACCCGGCCCACCCGAACTGGCGCGAGGACGTCGACGTGCTGGTGCGCGCCGCCGGCGCGCGCCTGGCCTATGTGGTGGTGCCCAAGGTCAGCGACGTGGTCGAGGTTGCGCGCGTGACCGATCATGTCAACCAGGTGGCGCGCAATGCCGGCATCGCCCGGCATATCCCGATCCATGTGCTGGTCGAGACCCACGCCGCGCTGGAACAGGCCTTCGATATTGCCGCGCTGGTGCAGGTGGAATGCCTGAGCTTCGGCCTGATGGACTTTGTCTCGGCCCATCATGGCGCCATCCCGGGCGAAGCCATGCGCTCCCCACAGCAATTCGAACACCCGCTGATCCGCCGCGCCATGCTGGAGATCTCCGCCGCCTGCCACCGCCACGGCAAGGTGCCGTCGCACAACGTCAGCACCGACGTGCAGGCGCCGCAGCGCGCCGGCGACGATGCGCTGCGCGCGCGCAGCGAGTTCGGCTACCTGCGCAAATGGAGCATCCATCCGGGCCAGATCGCGCCGATCGTGGCGGCGTTCCGCCCCGGTGCCGAAGAAATCGGCGCGGCCAGCCAGATCCTGCTGGCCGCGCACGAGAACAGCTGGGCCCCGATCCGCCACGAGGGCCAGCTGCACGACCGCGCCAGCTACCGCTACTACTGGTCGCTGCTGCAGCGCGCGCAGGCCACCGGCACGCCGCTGCCGGCCAATGTGGAGGCATTGTTTTTCGCCTGAAGCCGATACCCGTACCAAAAACAAACAGGGCAGCGCCCAAGGAGACACGGATGTCCGCCTCGAAGTTCGCCGCACCCGACGCTGCACCCGACGCCACGGCCAGCGAGCCGGCCGCGCCCCGGGTCAAGAAATCCGTCGCCCTGTCGGGCGTGACCGCCGGCAATACCGCGCTGTGCACCGTCGGCCGCACCGGCAACGACCTGCACTACCGCGGCTACGACATCCTCGACATCGCCGAGACCTGCGAGTTCGAGGAAATCGCCCACCTGCTGGTACACGGCAAGCTGCCGACCAAATCCGAACTGGCCGCCTACAAGGCCAAGCTCAAGAGCCTGCGCGGCCTGCCCGCCAA
>NZ_JBYTAG010000021.1:0-92988 GCF_058787995.1 Cupriavidus sp. FW305-27 | reverse complement strand
GATCGGGGATGGGGGAGTTGAAACCGGTTCAGACCGACAGCAGTTGCCGGATGTGGTCCACATCCGTGCTGTTGCGCTGCGTCTCGTGTACGAAGCGGCCGCCTTCGATGACCAGCAGCCGGTCTGCCACGTCCAGCGCAAAGCTCAGCACCTGCTCGGAAAACACGATCGTGATGTCGCGCGTGCGGCGGATCTCGTCCAGCGCGCGGGCGATGTCCTTGATGATCGACGGCTGGATGCCTTCGGTGGGCTCGTCGAGCAGCAGCACCTTGGGATCGGCCACCAGCGCCCGCGCGATCGCCAGCTGCTGCTGCTGGCCGCCGGACAGGTTGCCGCCCTTGCGCCGGCGCATGTCGAACAGCACCGGGAACATCGCGAAGATCTCCTCGGGGATGCGCCGGCGCTTTCCCTGCGCCATGCCGGTGAGGATGTTTTCCTCGACGCTCAGGTGCGAGAAGATCATGCGCCCCTGCGGCACATAGCCCAGGCCCGCGCGCACGCGGCGATAGCTCTCGTCGCGGGCGACATCCCTGCCATCGATGTAGACCTGGCCCGAGCGCACCGGCAGCATGCCGATCATCGCCTTGAACAGCGTGGTCTTGCCCATGCCGTTGCGGCCCATGATGGCCACCGTTTCGCCCTGCGCGGCGGCAAACGAAACGCCGTGCAGTGCCTCGCTCTGGCCATAGTTCACGACCACGTTGTCGACTGTGAGCATGTGAGATTCTCCGTCGGTAGCAGGTGGCCGCGTCAATGGCCCAGGTAGACGTCGATCACGCGCGGGTCGTTCTGCACCTGGGTCATCGAACCCTCGGCCAGGATCTTTCCCTGGTGCATCACGGTGACCTTGTCGGCGATCTGCTTGACGAAGTCCATGTCGTGCTCGATGACGATCACGGCGCGGCCCTTGCTGACGCGTTTGAGCAGTTCGGCGGTCTGTTCGCGCTCGCGCACGCTCATGCCGGCAATCGGCTCGTCAAGCATCAGCAACCTGGGCTCTTGCATCAGCAGCATGCCGATCTCCAGCCACTGCTTCTGGCCATGCGACAGTTGCGCGGCCTCGCGCTCCAGCGCATCGGCCAGGCCAATCTCCGCGGCCACCTCGGCCACGCGCTGGCGGACCTCGACGGTGGCGCGAAAAGCCAGGGCGCCCAGCACGCCGCGTCCGCGCGGGAACGACACCGCCAGGTTCTGGAACACACTCAGGTTCTCGTAGATCGATGGCGTCTGGAACTTGCGGCCTACACCGGCGCGTACGATCTGGTACTCGGGCAGGCCCGTCAGCTCGCGGTTGGCAAACTTGATGCTGCCGCCGCTGGCGCGGGTCTTGCCGCACACCAGGTCCAGCAGCGTGGTCTTGCCGGCACCGTTCGGGCCGATGATCACGCGCAGCTCGTTGCGGTCGACATAGAGCGTGAGGTTGTCGATGGCCTTGAAGCCATCGAACGAGACCGTCAGATCTTCCACTGCCAGCATGAAGTCGGTATTGCTCATGGTGTCTGCCTCGCGGGTCAGGCCGTCGTGGCCGGGATGCGCTCGGCCGGCGCGGGCGGATCGTCGGCACGCCGGCGCGCCAGGCACTTGCGGTAGAGGCCGGCCAGCCCGTCAGGGAAGGCCACCACCACGCCGATGAACAGCGCCGCCATCAGGAACAGCCAGAGATCCGGGAAACTCTCGGAGAAATAGGTCTTGCCGGCATTGACCAGCAAGGTGCCCCAGACCGCGCCCACCAGGCTCATGCGCCCGCCCACGGCCGCGAAGATCACCATTTCGATCGACGGCACGATGCCGACGAACGATGGCGACATGAAGCCGACCTGCAGCGTGAACATGGCGCCGCCGATGGCGGAAAGCGCGGCGGCCAGGCAGAACACGAACACCTTGAACATCGCCACGTCGTAGCCGGAGAAGCGCACGCGATCCTCTTTGTCGCGCATGGCCAGCAGCAGCACGCCAAGCTTGCTGCGCTGGATCCAGCGGCACAGGGCGACGGCGCCGAACAGCAGAGCCACGTTGACGAAGTAGAGATTGAGCCTGGCGCTGTCCGTGCGGATGTCCCAGCCGAGCATCGTCTTGAGGTCGGTAATGCCATTGACGCCGCCGGTATAGCCTTGCTGGCCGATGATCAGCACCGACAGGATCAGCGCCACCGCCTGGGTGATGATCGCGAAGTAGACCCCGCTGACGCGACGCCGGAACATGGCGAAGCTGACTACGAAGGCCAGCAGCACCGGGATCGCGACCACGCCGGCCATCGCGAACGGCAGGTGCCGGAACGGCTCCCACCACCACGGCAGCGCGCTCAGCTGGTTCCAGTCCATGAAGTCGGGAATGCCCGGCGTGGACTGGATCGCCGTGCTCCTGGGGTCGGATGCTTCGAGCTTCAGGAACATGGCCATGGCGTAGCCGCCGAGGCCGAAGAACACGCCTTGCCCGAGGCTCAGCACGCCGCCGTAGCCCCACAGCATGACCAGGCCCACGGCCACGAAGGCGTAGCTGAGATACTTGCCGACCAGGTTCAGGCGGAACACGTCCAGCGCCAGCGGCATGGCCACCAGCAGCACCAGCGCAAGCAGTGCGTAGCCGGCCCATTCGCCGCCGGCGCGCAGCCGCTGCAGCAGGGGCAGGATGGATTTCGAAGGGCACATCGTCGGGCTCCTTGGCAATGGTTCAGCGACGCACCGCCGGGGCGAACAGGCCTTGCGGGCGGATCATCAGGATCGTTACGATCAGCAGCAGCGTCAGCACGCGTGCCATTGACCCCGTCATGAAGAATTCCGTGATCGACTGCGTCTGCGCGATGCCGAAGGCCGACGCCACCGTGCCGGCGAGGCTGGCTGCGCCGCCGAACGTGACCACGAGGAAGGCGTCGACGAGGTAGAGCGAGCCGCTGGTCGGTCCCGTGGAGCCGATCGTCGTGAAGGCCGCGCCAGCCACGCCGGCGATGCCGCAGCCGATGGCAAACGTCAGCCGGTCGGTGCGGCGCGTGTTGATGCCGGCGGCGTTGGCCATGGCCCGGTTGGCGGTGGTGGCGCGCACGCGCAGCCCCCAGCGCGAGCGGTACAGCGCCAGCCAGACCAGCCCGGCCACGCACAGCGTCAGCGCCATCACGAACAGGCCGTTGATCGGGATATCGAGGCCGGGGGCAGGCGCCCACGAACCCATCAGCCAGTCGGGCAGCGTCGGGCTGACTTCCTTGGGGCCGAAGGTCGAACGGAATGCCTGCTGCATGCCGAGCGACAGCCCCCAGGTGGCCAGCAGCGTATCCAGCGGCCGCTTGTAGAGGTGCCGGATCAGCGCCCATTCGGCCAGCCAGCCGGCACTGAAGGCAATGGCAAACGCGGCGCAAATGGCCACGGGGAAGTAATGGGGCATCCACGCCGGCGCCAGGCGCTCGACCGTGGTGGATGCCAGGAAGATGGTGTAGGCGCCGATGGCCATGAACTCGCCATGGGCCATGTTGATGACACCCATCTGGCCGAAGATGATGGCCAGGCCCAGCGCCATCAGCAGCAGCACCGAGAACAGGCTCAGCCCGGCAAAGCCCTGCATCAGGGCAATGTTCAGCATGTCGGACAGATTCATGGAAGACGGCTCCGGCGGTCATCGGATCAGGAAGGCGCCTGCCGGCGCCGGTACGGCAAAGCGCTTACTGGTAGCCCTTCGGGAACGGGTTGGGCGGAATCAGCTGCGGAGATTCGGCCACCACCTTGAACTGGCCGTCAAGCTGCGCCAGGCCCACCCGCGTCCTGCTCCACAGGTGATGGTTGGTGTCGACCTTGACGTAGCCTTCCGGCGCGGTTTTCAGCTCGATGCCGGGCGACGCCGCCACGACCTTGTCGATATCGAAGCTGCCGGCCTTCTCGACGGCGGCCTTCCACAGCCACGGGCCCAGGTACGCGGCCTGGGTGACGTCGCCGATCACGGCCTTGCCGCCGTATCTGGCCTTGAAGGCATCGACGAACTGCTTGTTGTTGGCGTTGTTCAGCGACTGGAAGTACTTCATGGCGGCATAGAAGCCGGCGATGTTCTCGCCGCCGATGCCGAGCACTTCGTCCTCCGTGACCGAGATGGTCAGCAGGAACTGCTTGTCGGCGGTGATGCCGGCAGCCTTCAACTGCTTGTAGAAGGCCACGTTGGAGCCGCCCACCACGATCGCGTAGATGCAGTCCGGCCTGGCCACCTTGATCTTGTTGATCAGCGAGTTGAAGTTGGTATGCCCCAGCGGGTAGTATTCCTCGCCCACCACCTTCAGCTTCAGGAAGTTCTCGATATGCTTGCGCGCGATCTTGTTCGACGTGCGCGGCCAGATGTAATCGGAGCCGATCAGGAAGAAGCTTTTGGCGTTCTTCTGCTTCGCGGCCCAGTCCAGCCCCCAGATGATCTGCTGCGTGGCCTCCTGGCCCGTGTAGATCACGTTCTTGGATTGCTCAAGCCCCTCGTAGAACGTGGGGTAGTAGAGCAGGCCGTTCTCTTTCTCGAAGACCGGCAGCACCGCCTTGCGCGAGGCTGAAGTCCAGCAGCCGAACACGGCCGCGACGCGGTCATTGACGAGGAGCTTGCGCGATTTCTCGGCAAAGGTCGGCCAGTCGGAGGCGCCGTCCTCCTTGATCACCCGGACCTTGCGGCCCAGGATGCCGCCCGCCGCGTTGATCTGGTCGATGGCAAGTTGTTCGGCCTGGATCGAGCCGGTTTCCGAAATTGCCATGGTGCCCGTGGCCGAGTGCAGCTGGCCGACGGTGACTTCGGTATCGGTCACGGCCAGCCTGGTGGTATTGACCGTGGCGGTGGGCAGGCTGGCGCCATGAGCCTGCGCCGCCATGCCGGCCAGCGGCAGCGCGGGCAGGGCGGCCAGTCCCTGCATCAGGCGACGGCGCGGCAGCGAGACCGCGCCGCCGTCGGGTGTGGAAGGGGAACCGCTACTGTCTTTGTCACGCATGATCGACGCTCCTTGGAGGCGAGGTGAGATTGGCTGATCCGTCTTGGTCAAAGCACTCCTGCGGGCCGATCATGCTGCGTCGCCACACTGGCGGCCATACGTTATTCAACGTACGCGGGGGAGAGTGTGGCGGCGGCCTTCGCAACCGGCAATGGCATGTCGCCTCACGGCATGGCTCTTGCGTCAGCGCGGCATCACTCCCTGCCAGGTGCCCCCGGCCCCTTCCAACCATGTCGAGCGCCAGCCAGCCAGTCCAGCGCATCAGCAAGATCCGGCGCGACTACAACCGCTGGGTGGCCGACGAGACCCTTGAGGACTACGCCCTGCGCTTTGCACCAAAGTCGTTCCGAAAATGGAGCGCCTTCCGCGTGGCCAATACCGCTTTTGGTGCAGTTGCTTTCCTCGCGCTAGAGGCCATCGGCGCCGCCATCACGCTGAGCTACGGCTTTACCAACGCGATGTGGGCCATCGGCGCGGCAAGCCTGGTGATTTTCCTGACCGGCCTGCCGATTTCCTACTACGCGGCCCGCCACGGACTCGACATAGACTTGCTGGCGCGCG
Source organism: Cupriavidus sp. FW305-27 (assembly GCF_058787995.1). NCBI lineage: Bacteria > Pseudomonadati > Pseudomonadota > Betaproteobacteria > Burkholderiales > Burkholderiaceae > Cupriavidus > Cupriavidus sp. FW305-27. Next base: position 87,488 of record NZ_JBYTAG010000021.1, on the reverse strand, counting down.
GTGCCGGGTTCGGCTACCTGGGTTCGACGATCACTTCGCTGATCTATGCGAGCTTTACCTTCATCTTCTTCGCGCTCGAGGCCGCCATCATGGCGCAGGCCTTCGAGCTGCTGTTCGGCCTGCCACGGCCTGTCGGCTACCTGTTGTCGGCCATTGTCGTCATCCCGCTGGTCACCCATGGCGTGACGCTGCTGTCGCGCATCCAGCTGTGGACGCAGCCGGTGTGGCTGGCACTGCTGGTGCTGCCCTACGCACTGATCCTCTGGCGCGAGCCGCACCGCTATGCGGAATTCCTGTCCCTGAACGGCCGGCTGGCCGATGGCGATGGCTTCTCGTGGCAGGCATTCGGGGCCGCGGCCACCGTGGCGGCTGCGCTGATCGCCCAGATCGGCGAGCAGGTGGACTTCCTGCGCTTCATGCCGCCGCTGACGCAGCGCAACCGCGTGCGCTGGTGGAGCGCGCTGATCGCGGCCGGCCCGGGCTGGATCGTGCCGGGAGCAGCGAAGATGGCAGGGGGTGCGTTCCTCGCCTTTGTGGTGCTGCAGTCGGAACTGCCGATTGCCCATGCGCTGGAGCCCACTCAGATGTACCTGGCTGGCTTTGCACACGGACTCGGCGGGAGCTGGCCGGGATGGGTCGCGGTGGTGCTGACGGGACTGTTTGTCCTCATCTCGCAGACCAAGATCAATATCACCAATGCCTATGCGGGCTCGCTGGCGTGGTCGAACGTGTTCGCGCGGCTCACGCACAGTCACCCGGGCCGTGTGGTGTGGCTGGCGTTCAATGTGCTGATCGCCGTAATGTTGATGGTGATGGGCGTGTTCGAGGCCATGGAGCAGGTACTGGCGCTTTATGCCCACCTGGCCGTTGCGTGGGTCGGCGCGATCTGTGGCGACCTCGTCATCAGCAAGCCGCTCGGGCTTTCTCCCAAGGACATCGAGTTCCGGCGCGCCTACCTGTTCGATATCAATCCGGCCGGCTTCGGCGCGATGATGCTGGCCTCGGCCTTGTCGATGCTGGTCCACCTGGGGGTGTTTGGCGACACACTGCGACCGGCGTCGGTTGGTGTGGGACTTCTGCTGGCGATCGTGTTGCCACCGTTGATCGCCATCGCCACGCACAGCCGCTATTTCGTTGCGCGCACGCCGGTCGATTTTGGCCGGCGCCACGCCGTGATCCGTTGCGCGATCTGCCGCAATCCGTTCGAGAAGGAGGACGTGGCAGCCTGCCCGGCCTATCGCGGCCCGATCTGCTCGCTCTGCTGCACGCTCGACGCGCGCTGCGGCGACCGGTGTAAACCGGGCGCCAGCGCACAGGAACAGATCGCCACTGCGCTCACGCGCGTGCTGCCGGCCGGCACGCCACCAGTCATGGCCCGCCGGATCGGCAAGTTCGGCCTGATGCTGGCGGGGATGGTGTTTGCCTTCGGCACCTTGCTGTGGCTGCTCTATACGCAGGAGCAACTGTCCGGCCCGGTGGTGCTGGCTGCCGCGCCCCGTGCCAGCCTGTTCCTGAAGATCGGCGCCGGCCTGATGCTGTTTGCTGCCGTGGCCGCGTGGTGGCTGGTGCTGGCCAATGAGAGCCGGGCGGTGGCGCAGGAAGAGTCGGAGCGCCAGAACCAGTTGCTGCAGAAGGAAATCGACGCCCACCGCCGTACCGATGCGCTGCTGCAAAGCGCCAAGGAAGTCGCCGAGCAGGCCAACCTGGCCAAGAGCCGCTTCATCACCGGCATGAGCCATGAGATGCGCGCGGGCCTCAATTCGATCCTTGGCTACTCGCAGTTGCTGCTGCGCACGCCGGCGCTGCCCGCCGCATGCCGCGAGGACGTGCGGACCATCGGCCGCGCCGGCGAGCACCTGTCGAGCCTTGTCGACGGCCTGCTGGAGCTGTCGCGCATCGAGGCGGGCAAGCTGCGGCTGGAACAGGATGCGGTGGCGCTGGAAGACCTGCTGGACGAACTCGTCCGCATGTTCCGGCCACTGGCAGCGGCGCGCGGGCTGGCGTTCCACTATCGCGTGACCGGCAAGCTGCCGGCGCACGTGCATGGCGACGCCAAGCGCTTGCGCCAGATCATCATCAACCTTGTCACCAATGCCATCAAATTTACGGAGCACGGCGACGTGTCGCTGACCGTGCGCCACCAGCGCGAACTGGCAATGATCACGGTCAGCGATACGGGTCCTGGCATTGCCGCGGAAGACCAGGCGCGCATCTTCGATCCGTTTGAACGCGCCACGCCGCATGACGATCGCGAAGGCATCGGCCTGGGCCTGGCCATTGTGCGCCTGCTGGCAGACCTGATGGGTGGAGACATCCGCGTGCGCAGCGCACCGGGCCAAGGCAGCGAGTTCTCCGTGCGGCTCTATCTCCCGACCGTGGCCGCGGCGGTGACGTGCCCGCAGCGGGCGCCCGCGCCGCCAATGCCGGCGGGAGCGCGCGTGCTGATCGTCGACGACCGCAGGGCCCATCGGGCGGTGCTGCGCGGCTTCCTGGCGCCGCACGGGCTGGCCGTGCATGAGGCGGGGGATGGCGCCGGCGTGCTCCCGGCGCTGTGCCAGTGGCGTCCGCACCTGGTGCTGCTCGACCTGAACCTGCCCGATGCATCGGGTTGGGACCTGTGCCGCCAGATCCGCGCCGAAGCCAATGCGCCGCAAGTGGTGATCGTCTCCGCCAACGCGCACGAAAACACGGAAGAAGCGCGCGCGCTGCACGGCTATCTGGGATTCGTCAGCAAGCCGGTGCGTGAGCGCGAACTGGTCGAGATGGTCCGACGCGCGCTGACGCAGCCGCAGCCTGCGCTCACCCCGGCGCCGGACCTGTTGCGTGAGCTGCTGCAACTGGGCGCCACCGGCCGGCTGCGCGCGCTGGAGGCCCAGCTTTCAGAACTGGCGGAAGGCGGCGGCGCCGTGGCCACGTGGGCACTGCAGATGCTGGCGCTCGCGCGGACCGATGGCACTGCCCTGACCGCATCACTTGGCGAGGCGCTCCATGCATCCCGAACCTGACACCTTTCGCCCGTTGCCGACGATCGAGACCCGCGTACTGGTGGTCGACGACGATGCCGACGCGTGCGGCTTCCTGACGCGCGCGCTGGGTGGCGAAGCCATGCTGGTCCACACCGCCGCGAACGGCAACGCGGCACTGGATGCGCTGACGTCCTTCGCGCCGGATGCGGTGCTGCTGGACGTGGACATGCCGGGCATGGACGGCTTTGCCGCCTGCACGGCGCTGCTGGACCGCCACGCGGACCTGCCGGTGATCTTCATGACCGGACTTGGCGATACCGGTCATATCGTGCGCGGTTTCGAAGTCGGCGCATGCGACTACGTGACCAAACCGGTGGCGATTGCCGAGGTGGTGGCGCGCGTGCGGTCTCATGCGGGCAAGGCACGGCTGGCGCGCAGCGCACGGGAGGCCGTATTCGGCAGCACGGTGCCGATGCTCGCGGCCGGCATCGACGGCCGGCTCCTGTGGATAAACGGCAGCGCGTCAGCCTTGCTGCAGGCCCAGGGATGGCCGGTAGCGATTGCCGGCGCGGTACTGCCTCCCGCGCTGCGCGACGCGGTGTTCCGCCTCTGCAGCGAAGCGGAAACTGGCGCTGATAGTCTTCACCTGCGCCGGTTGACAGGCGAGGCGGGCGACGTGGTCGTGGTGGAACTGTCGTGCAGCGGTCTGGCCCCGGCCGGCCCGGCCCTGACACTGCGCGAGGCCGAGGTGATGGCCTGGGTGGCGCGCGGCAAGACCAATCGCGATATCGCCGACATCCTCGGCATGAGCCCGCGCACGGTGAACAAGCACCTGGAACACATCTACGAGAAGCTCGGCGTGGAAACGCGAACGGCGGCAGTTGCCGCCACCCGGCGCAACTTGGGGACGGCGTGACGTGCCGTGCGCCAAGGCAAGAAGGGCCGGCGTTGCCGGCCCTTCTTGCCAGTTGGATCCCGATCAGAAGCGGTAACCCACCCCCATGCTGAACAGCCACGGATCCAGGTTCACCTTGGATACCTTGACATCCCCCGCCTTCACATCGCTCGACAGCCAGATCTTCTTGATGTCGGCGTTGAGAAACCAGTTTTTGGTCAGCTTGTAGTCCATGCCGATCTGCAGCGCGGGACCGACGCTCCAGCTATCGAGCTGCAGCGAGTTGTTGGCGATGTCCGCGCCCCAGATGCGGGTGAAGTTCAGGCCCGCGCCGATATATGGGCGGAAGGTACCGTTGGGGATGAAGTGGTACTGCACCAGCAGCGTCGGCGGCAGATGCTTGAAGGTGCCGACCTTGTTGCCGTCCAGGTAGACGTCCTGCTTCTGCGGCACTGTCAGCACCAGTTCGGCGGCGATGTTCGGCGTGAAGAAGTAGGTGACGTCGAACTCGGGAATCCACTTGTTGTTGACCGTGATGCGGTCCGACGGGCCGACGCCGCCGACGGGGTCGGAGCTGTTGGCCATGTCGAGATAGGTGCCGCGCAGGCGCACCATCCAGTTGCCCTGGGCATCGTCCGCGGCGGCGGCAGGGGTGGCGAAGGCGCCGAGCATGGCGCAGGCGGCGATGGCGGAACAGGTGACCCGGGTGCGGAGAGAGAGTGTTTTCATGAGGTTCTGCTTGGTCTGGTATCAAATCCGGACCCAGTTTGGCCGAGCAGGCCGGGTTGGGCTTTGACCCAAGACAAGTAGAAGGGAACGTGGGCTGGCTGCGTCGCGCAGGCGCTACAGCGAGGAAGGCGCCGTGGTGTGCCAGCTGCGCCGACGCTTCTAAACACATGCGGAATTATTCGTGGCGCGGTGCGATGCTGCCCCTTACGCTGTGCGAAAGATCCGAGCACGCATGCAGCGTGTGCGGATCGGCACCGAGCATGTCGTGGGCGTCCGCAAGGGCGTCTTTCCGGGTGTGCCCCGTGGGGGCGGGGCACACCGGTTTTCTTGCGGCGGCTTGCGGTGTCAGGCGTCGGCGGCCTCGGCGGACTGCGGGGCCTGCGCCGCGCCAAAGCCGGCCTGCAGGTGCCGGTTCACGCCCGAGATCACCGCGCGCAGCGATGCCGTGACCAGGTTGGCGTCGATGCCGGCGCCGAACCCTGTCGGCGAATCGCCCACGCGCACTTCCACGTAGCAGGCCGCGCGTGCATCCGCGCCGGCGCTCATCGCATGCTCGTGGTAATCCATCACGCGTACCGGCAAGTCCAGCGCATTGACGAAGGCATCGATGGGCCCGTTGCCGGTGCCGCGCACGCTGCACGGCTTGCCGTCGCGCACCATCTGCACTTCGATCTCCGTGGCGCCGCCGCTGTCAGATACCAGCTGGTGCGATACATAGCGCAGCGGTGTCTGCTGCGCGAGGTACTCGCGCTGGAACAAACCATGAAGATCATCGGCACTCGCCTCGAGCCCGGTGTCGTCGGTCATGGCCTGCACCGCGCGGCTGAATTCGATCTGCAGGCGGCGCGGCATGTAGATGCCATGCACCTGCTCCAGCAGGTAGGCCATGCCGCCCTTGCCGGACTGGCTGTTGACGCGGATCACCGCGTCATAGCTGCGGCCCAGGTCGGCCGGGTCGATCGGCAGGTAGGGCACTTCCCAGATGCCGTCCGGCTGCTGCTGTGCAAAGCCCTTGCGGATCGCATCCTGGTGCGAGCCCGAGAACGCGGTGAATACCAGGTCGCCCACATACGGGTGGCGCGGATGCACCGGCAGCTGGTTGCAGTGCTCAACGCACTGGCGCACTGCGTCGATATCGGAGAAGTCCAGCCCGGGTGCCACGCCCTGCGTATAGAGGTTGAGCGCCAGCGTCACCAGGTCGACATTGCCGGTGCGCTCGCCGTTGCCGAACAGGCAGCCTTCGACGCGGTCCGCGCCCGCCATCAGCGCCAGCTCCGCGGCGGCCACCGCGGTGCCGCGGTCGTTGTGCGGGTGCACTGACAGCGCGATGTGTTCGCGCCGTGCCAGGCGGCGGTGCATCCATTCGACCTGGTCGGCGAACACGTTGGGCGTGCTGCATTCGACCGTGGTCGGCAGGTTCAGGATCATTGGCCGGTCCGGGCCGGCCTGCCAGGCCGCAGAGACGGCGTCGCTGACTTCCAGCGAGAAGTCGAGCTCGGCCAGGCTGAAAGTCTCGGGCGAATATTCATAGGCCCATGCCGTGCCAGGCATGGCATCGGTCAGCGACCTGATCAGGCGCGTGCCCGAGACCGCGACCTCCTTGATCTCTTCACGCGAGGCATTGAAGACGATGCGCCGCCAGGCTGGCGCGATCGGGTTGTACAGGTGCACCGTGGCCCGCGCTGCGCCGCGCACGGACTCGACGGTGCGGCGGATCAGGTCTTCGCGCGATTGCGTCAGCACCACGATGTTGACGTCTTCGGGGATGCGCTGCTCCTCGATCAGCATGCGCACGAAGTCGAAATCGGTCTGCGAGGCGGCGGGGAACGCCACTTCGATTTCCTTCAGGCCGATTTTCACCAGCTGCTCGAAGAAGCGCAGCTTGCGCGCCGGGTTCATCGGCTCGATCAGGGCCTGGTTGCCGTCGCGCAGGTCGGTGCTCATCCAGCGCGGTGCGCGCGTGATGGTGCGGGCGGGCCAGGTGCGGTCAGGGATGTCGACGGTGGCGGCGGGGTGGTACTTGGTGGCGGGATTGCTGAGCATACGGGGTCTCCTTCCTCGCTAAGGGAAGTAAAGGAAAAACGGAAGAAACGGTGGCGAAAGGCTGCCGAACTGCCACGGGGCACTAGGCCCGGCAACCGGTCGATAGGCTTAGCAGTAGCGAGGAAGCGCGCAGGGCGCGGCCCGATGCCAGGGCAGCCAGCACGCGCGCGCGGGCAGCGATGCGGGACGCATCGGCAGCCTGGCTGAGTGTGCTGGTGTAACGGTTCATCGTGCCTGGAGGAGGAGGGCCGGGGCCGCTCGTGGTTGGTGCGCATCCGGCAGGAGCCGGATGACTGGCAAAGGTTAGTCGACAAGGCCGGCCCCGGTCAAGCGTGGGGGAGCGCCGGGTGCGAACGTGGCCCGATCGGGGGGCTGCCATGCGCGGGTTGCGCCAAACGGCTGGGGCCAGGTTGCGGCCGGGACCCTGCCGGTCATGTTTGCCTCGCCCGAATGGCGGTGCCGCTGCGCTGAAAGGATGAATCACGCGCATGCTCTGTGCGCTGCGCCTCAGTCCTCTGGCCGGTATTGCGCTGGCATCTTTGTGCCTAGGCTGGTAGCGCGGGAAAAAACACATGACTGGGGGGGAACATCATGAGACTGAGAACGTGGGCATCCTGGCTGGCGGGCGCTGCCATGACCATGCTGCTGGCAGCGTGCGGTGGCGGCGGTGGTTCGAGCACGCCCGCCACGCCAAACGCAGGCGGTTCCACGCCGCTGACCTATACGGTGAAGATGAGCGTGACCTCGGGCGAGGTCGGCGTCGGCCGCACGATCACCATCAGCGCGCTGGCAGTGGACAGCAACGGCATCGACGTCTCCGGCAACACCACCTTCAGCTGGACCAGTACCGACAGCGGCATTGCCACCGTGGAGCCGAGTGCCACCACGCCGGGCAGCGCCGTGGTCAAGGGCATTGCAACCGGGACGACCACCGTCCAGGTGGTGGCGAGCGTCAAGGGCGCCGACAACACCACGGTGCAGCTGCCCGCGCAATCCGCCACCATCACCGTGGTGCCGGCCTCGGCGCTGAGCTACAGCCTGTCGATCCCGAACAGCAGCCTGTCGATGAGCGACGGGCAGACGCTGCCGGTCAAGGTATCGCTGGTCGACAGCAACGGCGCCGATGTGTCCGCCAGCGTCAACAGCTGGGCATGGTCCAGCAGCGGCTCCGCGGTCCAGGTCACTGCCAGCCAGAACAGCGCCACGCTGAAGGCGAGCAACAGCTCACCCACTGCCGTGGCCACGGCCAGTGTCTCGGTATCGGTGACAGCACCGGACGGGCATGCCATTGCCGGGCTGATCGCGGTGACAGTGCAGAAGAACGGCGCCGCCGCCTATCGCGTGGTGACGATTAAGGGCGGCCGCGAGGTGAATGCGCTGCAGGTCTTCAGCAACCGTCCGGAAACCTTCACCTCGCGTGTGCTGCGCCACGATGGCCAGGACGTGACCGCGGAGTTCGACGGCGCCTGGACCTACACGGCGACCTCGGCCACGCTGTCCGCATCGGAAGCGGCGGGTACGCATGACGCCACGGTCAGCACCAGCCTGGCCAACGACAAGGGTCCGGTCCAGAGCAGCCTGACGGTGACGGCTGTCAGCACCAGGCTCGGCGAACGCCGCAGCGCCACGCTGACGGTGACCGAGAACCCGGTCTGGGCGCTGGTTGGCGACAACCAGGATCCGATGACGCTGCTGCTGATGCCGCCGATGAGTATCCCGGTGACCGCGCGCATGAAGCACCTTGGCGACGATGCGCAGTACACCGCGTGCATCAACTGGGCGTGGACCAGCACCGGCCCGGTGGAGTTGTCGCCTGGCGTCGCGGATCATCAGAAGAACGTCACTGGCACAGCGCAGGGCGACTTCACTCTTACCGTGACCTGTAATGCCGTCGCCGACAATACGCCGCTGAAGCTGGTCTTCTACGGTACGGTCAAGTAAGCAGCAGGTTCCCGCGCCTGGCGAAACGCCCTCCATCCGGAGGGCGTTTCGCTTTGTGGGCAAATTGCAGGCTGCCGGCAAAGCGTACCCGTTTCTGCGTGACCGGCGCCAAGCGTTTCAGGTGCTGCCGGGGCAGGCCAGCATAGGCGTCGGGACAAGGCTGAGCCTGCCTTTGCGGGACGTCCCCTATATGCGCACCAGGCAAGCCAGTGCGCAAAGCGTACCCGTTTCTGCGTGCGAAAGTGCCAGCCCTTCCAGGCACGTTTTATCGCCGCTGGACAGCCTGCAGGCGAGCGCAAAGCGCTGCCTCCGCGCCGGGCGGAAGCAGCGGGCGTACCCGTTTCTGCGTGGATCTGTGGAGGAGGAAATCGCGCCGTTCAGCGCTTGGGCACGAAGCGAATCACCTGTTCGGCAGGCTTGTCCTGCGTGCCGGAGGTGGTGCCGGCGGTGTTGGATCCGCAGGTATTGCAGCCGCCGTCGTCGCAGCCGCTGGCGCAGCCCGCTGCGGCTTTCGGGGCCAGCCAGCGCACCAGCCGGGCACGCCAGCCGGTGGCGGCGCCGCCGCCCAGGCGCGCGGCCAGCGCCGCCTTGACGCGCTCGCGCGTGCGCGGCGCGTAGCGCGCGATCACCGACACCGCGCATGCCAGCACGATCAGCGGGACCAGCAGCGTTTCGATGGCGTGGTAGAGGGTCATGGCGGCGCGGTGCCTCAGCTGAACATCAGCGCGACGCGGTAGGTCACGAAGGCCGCCAGGTAGGCCAGCCCGGTCAGGTAGGCCGCCGACAGCGCCATCACCTTCCACGAGTCGGTCTCGCGCCGGATCACTGCCAGCGTGGAGATGCACTGCGGTGCGAACACGTACCAGGCCAGCAGCGACAGCGCGGTGGCCAGCGACCATTGCGCGGCGATCATCGGCGCCAGCTGCGTGGCCACGGTCTCTTCGCTGCCCGACAGCGCATAGACGGTAGCCAGCGCGCCCACGGCCACTTCGCGCGCGGCCAGGCCCGGCACCAGCGCAATGCAGATCTGCCAGTTGAAGCCCACCGGTGCGAACACCTTCTGCAGCGCATGGCCGATCATGCCGGCAAAGCTGTAGTCGATGGCCGGCGCGGTCGCGCCCACGGGCGCGGACGGGAAGGTCGACAGGAACCACAGCAGCACCGTCAGCGCCAGGATCACCTTGCCCACCCGCGACAGGAAGATGCGGGCACGCTCCCACAGGCCGATGGCCACATCGCGCGGATTGGGGATGCGGTACGACGGCAGCTCCATCAGCAGCGGATGGTCGGTGCGGTCGCGGCGGAAGAACTTGAGCGCGTAGGCCACCACCAGCGCGCTGACGATGCCGGCCACGTACAGCGCGAACAGCACCAGCCCCTGCAGGTTGAACAGGCCCATCACGGTGCGCTCGGGGATGAAGGCGCCGATCAGCAGCGCATACACCGGCAGCCGTGCCGAGCAGGTCATCAGCGGCGCCACCAGGATGGTGGTGAGCCGGTCGCGCGGGTCCTGGATGGTGCGCGTGGCCATGATGCCGGGGATGGCGCAGGCAAAGCTGGACAGCAACGGGATAAACGAGCGCCCCGACAGCCCCGCGCCCATCATCAGGCGGTCCAGCAGGAAGGCCGCGCGCGGCAGGTAGCCGGATTCCTCCAGCGTCAGGATGAACAGAAACAGGATCAGGATCTGCGGCAGGAACACCACCACGCTGCCCAGGCCTGCGACCAGGCCGTCGACCAGCAGGCTCTTGAGCATGCCGTCGGGCAGGTAGGCGCCCAGCATCTCGCCGGCCCAGTGCACACCGCCCTCGATGCCGTCCATCAACGGCTCGGCCCACGAGAACACCGCCTGGAACATCAGGAACAGCAGCAGCGCCAGCAGCAGCAGGCCGATCACCGGATGCAGCACGATGCGGTCGAGGCGGTCATCCAGCGCGGCGGTGCGCGCCGGCATGCTGACCGCGGCCGCCAGCAGGCGGTTGACCTCGGCATGCACGTCAATGTCGTTGGCGGGTTCCGGCGTGACCGGCGGGGCCGGCGGCAGGGTGTCGTCAAGCAGGCTGACCAGTGTCGCGGCGCCGTCGCGCTTCACCGCCACGGTGCTGACCACCGGCACGCCCAGCGCGGCCGACAGCTTGTCGCGATCGATCTGGATGCCGCGCCGCGCGGCGGCGTCGCTCATATTGAGCACGACCACCATGGGCAGGCCCAGGCGGCGCAGTTCCAGCACGAAGCGCAGGTGCAGGCGCAGGTTGGTCGCATCGACCACCGACACCAGCAGGTCCGGGCGCTGCTCGCCGGCACGCCTGCCCAGGCAGACATCGCGCGTGATGGCTTCATCGAGGCTGGCCGCGTGCAGGCTGTAGGCGCCCGGCAGGTCCAGGATGCGCACCTGGCGCCCGGCCGGCGACACGAAGTAGCCTTCCTTGCGCTCGACGGTCACGCCCGCATAGTTGGCCACCTTCTGGCGGCTGCCGGTCAGGCGGTTGAACAGTGCGGTCTTGCCGCAATTGGGATTGCCGACCAGCGCAATGCGCAGGGCGGAAGTGGAAGGAGCTGTAGACATAATCCGGGGGAAGGCTCAGGCAGTCCGTTTTGCGGACGGTTTGGCGGTCTGGTCGCCGCCCTGCGTGGCGGGGGCGATGCTGGTGACCGAGGCGCTGGCGACCGCTACGCCGATGCGTGCCGCTTCCGAGCGGCGCAGCGCAAAGCGGGTGAAGCCTACCTGTGCCACCAGCGGGTCCATGCCGAAGGGGCCGTAGGCGATGATCTGTACGGCTTCACCGGGGACGAAGCCCAGTTCGCGCAGGCGGCGCGCGACCGGGTCTCCCGGGGTGGCGTCGTCCACCGATTGCACAACGGCGGGCGTGCGCCGTGGAAGTTCAGACAACCGCATCATGCTTCCAGTCCGTGGCGCGGTCTGCCGCCAAGCGGTCAGCGCGACCACGCCGGGGTGTGTAAATGAAAATCGTTTTCATTGTATCGTAATTGAGGCATGGCGTTGCCCCTCAAAGGGCGGGCACGCCGGCCTGCTGCCGCCGTCATTGCGCCGCAGGCGGCAAATGATAACCGTTCGGGGTATGGGTGGCTGGGGGGCGCGGGCGGCCTTGGCAACGTTTCCCGGGCCTGACGTCACGCGCGACCGGTGCCGCAGGGCGCGGGTAGAAGTGTAGAAGGCTGCGCATGAATTCAGCCTGATGCAGCACAGTTCGGCTTTGCGAAGCCGAATGCAACCAGCCTCATGCAGCGCCAATCAATTACTGCATTTGCGTTATTGGATGCCGTAAGCGGGCAGGGTTAAGCTTCAAGCACGCTGAACACCCCGTTCCACGCGTACTTCACAAGCCATCGGTCTATGGACCGGTGGCTTTTTCTTTGGGGCTGCCGTGGGCGGCGGCTGTCATCTCCCGCACCATGCCGACGAAATGGTCGCGCGCCGGATGGTCCGGCGCCGTCTTCCACGCGCAGTAGACCTCCGAGCGTACCGACGAGTCGGCCAGTGGCCGGAACGCGGCCCCGGCCATGCCGGAGCGCGCCAGCGCCGCCGGCACCACCGCCACGCCCATTCCCTGCGACACCAGCGACACCACCGACAGCCAGTGCCGGACTTCATGCCGGATCTGCGGGTAGAAGCCCTGCGCCGCGCACATGTCGAAGATGCGGCTGTAGTAGTCCGGCGAGGCCTTGCGCGAGAACAGCACGAATGGCTTGCCGCGCAATGCCGCCAGCGGCAACTCCGGCAGCGCGGCCAGCGCATGGTCGGCCGGCAGGCAGCAGACAAAGGGCTCGCTGTGCACCAGCGTAGCCTGCAGCGTGTCCGGCACGCGGCCGGTGTGGATAAAGGCGACGTCGAGTTCGTCGTGCAGCAGCGCGTCGATCTGCTCCTGCGAGTTGAGCTCGGTCAGCGCCACCTGGATGCCGGGATAGGCCGCCTGGAACGCGCGCAGCGTCTGTGGCAAGCCGCGATACAGCATCGAGCCGACAAAGCCCACCCGCAGCCGCCCGATCGCGCCCGCCTCGATCTCGCGTGCCAGCACCCGCGCCGCCTCGGCCTGCGCCAGCAGCGCCGTGGCCGATTCGCGGAAGGCCCGTCCGGCCGCGGTCAGCCGCACGCCGCGGCTGTCGCGGTCGAACAGCCGCGCCCCGACCGAGGCCTCCAGCTGCTGGATATTGAGCGACAGCGGCGGCTGGGAAATGGCAAGCCGGCGCGCGGCACGCCCGAAGTGCAGTTCCTCGGCCAGCACGAGGAAGTAACGCAGGTGGCGGAATTCCATGGCGATACAGAATTTATATTGATCAAGCCAATTTTAGAATTAGACGCGAATCCTTGGGGTTTCAATAATGGAGGCCAAAGGGGCCGCAAGCCGGCACCGTCCAATCCCAGGAGACCCGCCATGCCATCCAGCGCCGTGCGCGACACCACACTTCAAGCCCCTTGCGCCGCACCGGCCGCTGCCCACCCGGTACCGGACCGCCAGGGCGGCAGCCTGTTTGCCGCCGACCCCGACCTGCGCGCGCTGCTGCCGCTCTACCTGCCGCCCGACCTGTTCAACCACCTGCTGCCGCACCTGGAGCGCATGGGTGCGCTGGCCGGCGGCGTGCTCGACGAACTGGCCGGCGTGGCCGACCGCCATCCCCCCGAACTCACCTACCGTACCCGCGCGGGCGTGGATGCGCAGCGCATCGACAAGCATCCGGCCTATGTGGAGATGGAGCGCGTGGCCTTTGCCGAATTCGGCCTGGCGGCGGCGTCGCACCGCGGCGGGGTGCTGGGCTGGGACAAGCCCATGCCGCCAGCGGCTAAGTATGCACTCACATATCTGTTTGTGCAGGCCGAGTTCGGCCTGTGCTGCCCGCTCTCGATGACCGATTCGCTGACGCGCACGCTGCGCAAGTTCGGCGACCCGGCGCTGGTCGGGCGCTACCTGCCCAACCTGACCACCCAGGTGTTCGATGATCTGCACCAGGGCGCGATGTTCATGACCGAGCAGGGCGCCGGCTCCGACGTCGCCGCCACTGCCACCCGCGCGGTGCGCGACGCTTCGGCCGAGGGCGGCTGGCGCCTGCTGGGCGACAAGTGGTTCTGCTCCAACCCCGATGCCGCGCTGGCGATGGTGCTGGCGCGCGTGGAGGATGAGGCCGGCAACGCCGTGCCGGGCCACAAGGGCGTGTCGCTGTTCCTGCTGCCGCGCAAGCTGGCCGATGGCAGCGACAACCACTACCGCATCATCTGCCTGAAGGACAAGCTGGGCACGCGCTCGATGGCCAGCGGCGAGATCCGGCTGGAAGGCGCGCATGCCTGGCTGGTCGGCGAACCCGGCCGCGGCTTCGTGCAGATGGCCGACATGATCAACAACTCGCGCCTGTCCAACGGCGTGCGCGCCGCCGGCCTGATGCGCCGCGCGCTGACCGAGGGCCTGTTCATCGCACGCGAGCGCCAGGCGTTCGGCAAGCGCCTGCAGGACATGCCGCTGATGCGCCGCCAGCTGCTCAAGCTGACCCTGCCCACCGAGCAGGCGCGTACCATGGTGTTCCAGACCGCCGAAGCGCTGCGCCGCGCAGATGCCGGCGAGGCCGACGCCTACCCGCTGATGCGCATCCTGACGCCGCTGATCAAGTTCCGCGCCTGCCGCGATGCGCGCAAGGTCACCGGCGACGCCATGGAGATCCGCGGCGGCTGCGGTTATATCGAGGAATGGAGTGATCCGCGCCTGGTGCGCGACGCCCACCTTGGCTCGATCTGGGAGGGCACCAGCAATATCGTTGCGCTCGACGTGCTGCGGGCGGTCCGCCGCGAAGGCGCGCTGCCGGTGCTGCAGGCACACCTGGCTGGCCTGCTGGCCGATACGCCGATGCATGCGGCGGCGCGTGCCGTGTTCGAACGCGCCATCGCCGCCGCTGCGAATCTGGCCGCGCAAGCCGCCGATGCCGGCGCCGACGGCGAACTGATGGCGCGCCAGGCGGCCTCGGCGCTGTACCACGTCACCAGCGCGGTGGCGATGGCCTGGGAGGCCGGGCGCATCGGCTCGGTGCGCCGCATGCGGCTGGCGCAGCTGGTGCTGCGCCATCGCGTGCTGCCGCAGGACCCGCTGGCCGCGCAGGCCGAGCCCGAATGGCTGGCCGAGACCGTCGCGCCGGTTGACGGCACCGTGCGTGCCGCCGGCGCGGTCGACCAGGTCAATGTGTTCTGACCGGATCCACGTCCGGCACCAATCCCCCGCAAAACCATCCTGCCCCGAGGCGGGAGACGTCCTATACCCAGGAGACAACGCCATGAAACTCTGGCACCGCGTAGCGGCCATCGCCGCCTGCTCGCTCTTTATCGCCCCCGCCTTCGCGCAGAAGGACTTTCCGTCCAAGCCGATCATGATGGTCGTCACCTACCCGCCGGGCGGCCCCACCGATGCCATGGCGCGCACGCTTGCCGCTGCGCTCAAGACCAGCCTTGGCCAGCCGGTGGTGGTGGAAAACCGCGCCGGCGCCGGCGGCAACATCGGTGCCGAGGTGGTGGCGCGCGCCGAGCCCGACGGCTACACGCTGATGTTCGGCACCTCGGCGCCGCTGGCGATCAACGTCAGCCTGTACCGCAAGATCAACTACGACCCGGTCAAGAGCTTCGCGCCGGTGATCCAGATCGGCCAGCTGCCCAATGTACTGGTGGTCAACCCGTCCGTGCCGGCGAAGAACGTCGCGGAGCTGATCGCCTATGGCAAGGCGCACCCGGGCAAGCTGACCTATGCCTCGTCCGGCAACGGCGCCTCGTCGCACCTGGCGGGGGTGCTGTTCAACAACGTCACCGGCACCGATTTCCAGCACATCCCGTACAAGGGCACCGGTCCCGCGCTGAACGACCTGCTGGGCGGGCAGGTCAGCATGACCTTCACCGATGTGCTGACCGCGATGCCCTTCATCAAGAGCGGCAAGGTGCGCGCACTGGGCGTCACCACCAAGGCGCGCTCGCAGGCGCTGCCGGATGTGCCGACCGTGGCCGAGCAGGGCGTGCCAGGTTTCGATGTATCGGTGTTCTTCGGCGTGGTCGCGCCCGCCGGCACGCCGCCCGAAGTGATCGGCAAGCTCAACCGTGCCTTTGCCGATGCGCTCAAGCAGCCCGAGGTGCGCAAGACCCTGCAGGCGCAGGGCCTGGAGTTCGCGCCGTCGACCACGCCCGAGCAGCTTGGCGGCTTCGTCAAGGCCGAGGTCGGCAAGTGGCGCGCCGTGGTGCAGAAGTCCGGCGCCCAGCTTGACTGAACCGCACAGGAAAACCAGCCATGACCCAAACCAGCCCCGGCGCGCTCGCCGGCATCCGCGTGGTCGACCTGTCGCGCATCCTGGGCGGCCCGTACTGCGGCCAGATCCTGGGCGACCACGGCGCCGACGTGCTCAAGATCGAACCGCCGCAGGGCGACGACACCCGCACCTGGGGGCCGCCGTTCAAGGACGGCGTGGCCTCTTACTACTTCGGCCTGAACCGCAACAAGCGCGTGATGCGGCTGGACCTGACCGCCGAGGCGGATCGTGAAGTCCTGCTTGCGCTGCTGGCCGAGGCCGACGTGCTGGTCGAGAACTTCAAGACCGGCACCATGGAGAAGTGGGGGCTGGGCTACGACACGCTGTCCGCGCGCTTCCCGCGGCTGGTCCATTGCCGCGTGTCCGGCTTCGGCGCGGATGGCCCGCTGGGCGGCCTGCCCGGCTACGACGCCGCCATCCAGGCCATGTCCGGCATCATGAGCATCAACGGCGAGGCCGATGGCGATCCGCTGCGCGTGGGTTTGCCGGTGGTGGACATGGTGACCGGCCTGAACGCCGTGATCGGCGTGCTGCTGGCACTGCAGGAGCGCGCGCGCAGCGGGCGCGGCCAGTTCGTCGAGGCCGCGCTCTATGACTCCGGCCTGTCGCTGCTGCATCCGCATGCGGCCAACTGGTTCATGAGCGGCAAGACGCCGCAGCGCACCGGCAATGCGCATCCCAACATCTACCCGTACGACACGGTGGCGACCGCCACCGACCCGATCTTCCTGGCGGTGGGCAACGACCGGCAGTTCCGCATCCTGTGCGAGCACCTGCGGCTGCCTGCACTGGCCGATGACGAGCGCTATGCCACGGCGGGCGCGCGCTCGGTGAACCGCGTGGCGCTGAAGGCGGAACTGGAAGCCAGGCTGTGCGAGTTCGATGGCAAGGTGCTGGCCGACGAGCTGGTGGCCGCGGGCGTGCCCTGCGCGCCGGTGCTGTCCGTGGCCGACGCCTTGCAGCATCCGCATACGCAGCACCGCGAGATGGTGGTGGAGATGGAGGGTGGCTACAAAGGGCTGGGTGCGCCGGTCAAGCTGAGCCGGACGCCGGCGACGTACCGGTATGCGCCGCTCACCGAAGGGGACGAGTTCCTGGATTAGACGCGACGTTGCCGCGCGGCAAACGAAAAGGCGGCCATATGGCCGCCTTTCTTCATTGATTCCGGCTAGCTCATCACCCCGGGATCATCCCCGGCAACAGGTAAGCCTGCACCACCGTCATGATGCCGATGATCACGGCAAACAGCAGGCTGTGCTTGACCGTGAAGCGGAACAGCTCCGACTCCTTGCCCACCAGCCCGGTCGCCGCGCAGGCCACGGCGATCGATTGCGGCGAGATCATCTTGGCCGTGACGCCGCCGGTGGTGTTGGCGGCGACCAGCAGCGTGTCCGACACGCCGATCTGATGCGCCGTGGTGTTCTGCAGCGCGCAGAACAGCGCATTGGACGAAGTGTCCGAACCGGTCAGGAACACCCCCAGCCAGCCCAGGAACGGCGAGAAGAACGGGAAGGCCGCGCCGGTGCCGGCCAGCAGCAGCGCCAGTGTCGACGACATGCCGGAGTAGTTGGCGACAAAGGCGAATGCCAGCACCAGGCCGATCGACAGCACCGGGCGCGCCAGTTCCACCAGGGTCTCGGCAAAGGTGGCCAGCAGCGTGCGCGGCTTCATGCGCAGCAGCACCGCCGAGATCAGAGCGGTCAGCAGGATGGCGGTGCCGACGGCGGAGAGCAGGTCGAGCTTCAGCACCGCGTCATAGGCCTTGGGCGTGGCCACGATCGGCGCGGCCTTGATCACCATCTGGTCCAGCCCGGGGATCTTGAACTTCAGCACCGTTCCCGCCAGCGCGCCATTGGCCGCGAACAGCGCCTTGAACGGCTGCAGGCTCCACACCGTGACGATGGCGGTCAGGATGCCGAACGGCGCCCACGCGCGCAGCGTCTGCGCCAGGGTGTAGGGCGAAGCCTTGCGGCTGGACATCGCACCGCCGAAGCCGCCGCCGAAGCCAGCCAGCGCGACGGTGCCGCCGCTGACATTGCCGCCGGCACGCTGCGACGCGCTGCGCGGCTGCCATACCTTCAGGAACGCGGCCAGCGACACCAGGCTGACCAGTGCCGAAGTGATGTCCGGCAGTTCGGGCCCGATATGGTTGGAGGTGAAGTACTGCGTCACGGCAAAGCTGCCGCCGCACACCAGCGCCGCCGGCCACGTCTCGCGCACGCCCTTGGCGCCGTCCATCATGAACACCAGCCAGAACGGCACCAGCAGTGACAGCAGCGGCAGCTGGCGGCCGGCCATGGCGCCGATATGGAAGGGATCGATGCCCGTGACCTGACCGGCCACGATGATGGGGATGCCCATCGCGCCGAACGCCACCGGCGCGGTATTGGCGATCAGGCACAGGCCTGCCGCATACAGCGGGTTGAAGCCCAGGCCCACCAGCAGCGCCGCGGTGATCGCCACCGGCGCGCCGAAGCCCGCCGCGCCTTCCAGAAAGGCGCCGAAGGCAAAGCCGATCAGCAGCATCTGCAGGCGCTGGTCGTCGGTAATCGACAGCACCGAGGCGCGGATCACGTCGAACTGGCCGGTCTTGACCACGATCTTGTAGAGGAACACCGCGGTCACGATGATCCATGCAATCGGCCACAGCCCATAGGCAAAGCCGAAGCCGGCCGAGGCCAGCGCCTGCTGCGCAGGCATGCCGTAGGCGAAGATCGCCACGGCCAGCGCCAATAGCAGCGTCACGGCCGCGGCGACATGGCCCTTCATGCGCCAGACGGCCAGCGCAATGAAGAAGAACAGTATGGGAATGGCTGCCGCCAGCGACGACAGCCACAGGCTGCCCAGCGGTGTATAGAGTTGGGTCCAGGGTTGCACGGTTTAGTCTCCTGCTTCGGTGGTGTTTCGGGAAATCTTTGTTTTGTTGGTGAACACAGCCGCGAGCGGTTCCGCTCGCGCCCGTGATGACGGATTACTCCGGCTGCCCCTTCTCCTTCAGCAAGTCCGCCAGGCTCTTCGCCGCCGGCTTCAGCGGCGTGCGGTGCTGCGTCCATCCCATCTGCTTCGACGGCGTCAGCGCGCGCAGCCGCGTGGCGGCCCAGCGGAACAGCCGGTACGTCGCCGGGTGCGAATACGCGCCGCTCCAGAAACGCCACACCAGGTGCTCGCCGCGGCTGTACTTGGCGCCTTGGCCGCGCAGCGGGTTGACGACCTGCTCTGCGGGATCACGGTTGGCCTCGGTGCGCAGGCGCACCAGCAATTGCGGAATCGGAATGCGCACCGGGCAAACTTCGCCGCAGGCGCCGCACAGGCTCGAGGCGGTGGCCAGGTCGGCGGTGGCGTCCAGCCCCAGCAGGTGCGGCGAGATGATCTTGCCGATGGGGCCGGGATAGGTCGTGCCGTAGGCGTGGCCGCCGATGCGCGTGTAGACCGGGCAGTGGTTCATGCATGCGCCGCAGCGGATGCATTGCAGCGTGGCGCGCAGCTGCGTGTCGGCATAGGCCTGGGTGCGGCCGTTGTCGAGCAGCACCAGGTGGACCTCGCGCGGGCCGTCGCGCTCGCCGGCGCGGCGCGGCCCGGAGATCAGGTTGAAGTAGGTGGTGATGGCCTGCCCGGTGGCCGAGCGCGTCAGCAGCGTGGACAGCGGCACGATATGCTCCAGCCGGGCCACGACCTTCTCCATGCCCATGATGGCGATATGCACGTCGGGCACGGTGGTGGAAAGCCGGCCGTTGCCTTCGTTCTCCACCAGCCACAGCGTGCCGGTGTCCGCGGCTGCGAAGTTCACGCCGGACAAGCCGATATCCGCTTCGACAAAGGCCTGGCGCAGCGCACGGCGGCCGGTCTGGATCAGCGCGTCGACATCCTCGGTATAGGGCGTGTCGGGGATATGCGCCTGGAACAGCTGCGCGATATCGCCCTTGGTCTTGTGGATCGCCGGCATCACGATATGCGAGGGCTTTTCGCCGGCCAGCTGGACGATGTACTCGCCCATGTCCGACTCGATGCAGTCCACGCCGCGCTCGGCCAGGTAATGGTTCAGCTCGATCTCCTCGCTGGCCATCGACTTGCCCTTGATCACGCGCTGCGCCTGCTTCGATGCCGCGATGCGGTGGATGATCGCGTTGGCTTCGTCGGCGTTCTCGGCCCAGTGCACCTGCACGCCGGCGGCGGTGAGCTTTGCCTCCAGCTGCACCAGCAGGTCCGGCAGGTTGGCCAGCGCGTGCTGGCGCACCGCCTCGCCCAGGTCGCGCAAGCGTTCCAGCTCATCCGCGTCGGGGAACTGCGCCAGGCGCTTGCCCTGCAGGAAGTCCATCGCGCCGCGGAAACTCTGGCGCAGCTTGGGATCGTCCAGCGCTTCGCGGGCGCGTGCCTTGAAGTCCTGCGGCGGAACAAAATTCAGTGCGTGCTGGCTCATTGCCCGGCCTCCGCAGTGTCGGTCTCGATCACGACCCACAGCCGGCGCGGACCATGCGCGCCGTAGGCCAGCGTCTGCTGGATGTCGGAGGTCTTGGAGGGGCCGGAGATCAGCACCAGGTTGGCCGGCATGCCGTCGGACCAGCGCTCGGTGCGCACGGCCATATGCAGGTCGGCGTGCAGCGTCGAGGCGCGCACCAGCGCGACATGCAGCGGCGGCACCAGCGACACCGTGCGTGGCGAGCCCGCATCGGGCGCGACCACCAGCGTGCCGGTGGCGGCAATGCCGGAGCGCGCCACGGTGAAGCCGGCATCGATGGTGTCGAACAGCTCCGCCTTCCACGCTTCGATCGGGCGGTCGTAGCCGATGGCTTCGATGTGGGCCGGCAAGGCGGCCGCCAGTGCGGCACCGGCCTGGCTGGCGGGATCAAGCAGCAGGCGCTTCACGCCGGCATTGGCCAGCTCAGTGGCCAGCAATGCCGGCCAGGCCGCTTCGCTGGCGCACCAGACCTCGGCATGCAGCCCTTGCAGTGCCGCCTGCATCGCGCCGGCCAGTTCGCCAACGGCTGGCGTGCCATGGCGGCGTGCCTCGAAATGGCCGTCGATGCGGCGGTCGAGTTCCGCGGTGCCTGGGGACGGTGCAGGCGCGGCGGCGCGCAGCCGGCCGAGCATGCGTTCGCGGGCGCCGGGCGTGCTCATGCGGCACCTCCGCTACGGCGCCACAGGAAGGTGGCCAGGTGCTCCACCTGCAGCGGGGCGCGGTCATGCGCCGCGGTATGGCCGATATTGAGCAGGCAGCCGCAGTCGGCCGAGACCAGCCGGTCGCAACCGGTGGCGCAGGCCGAGGCCACCTTGTCGCGCACCATGGCGCCGGAGATATCGGGATGCTTGAGCGAGAAGGTGCCGCCGAAGCCGCAGCACTCGGACTCGCGTTCATGCTCCACGCGGGTCACGCCCGGCAGCGCGTCGACCAGGGCCACGCCGTGCTGGCGCGTACCCATTTCTCGACGGGCGCCGCACGAGGTATGCAGCACGATGCGCTCCTGCGCCTGGCCCGCCGCTGCGGCATCGCCAAAGTCCACCTTCAGCACATGCAGCAGGAATTCGCCCAGTTCATAGATGCGTCCGGCCAGTTCCAGTGCCTTGGGGCCGGCCACCGGATCGTCGGCAAAGAGCTGCGGCCAGTGGTGGCGCATCATGCCCGCGCATGAGCCCGATGGCACGATCACCGGCCAGGGCTGGCTGAACAGGTCGAGTTGGGCGCGCGCCACCGCACGGGCCGCGTCGGGGTTGCCGCTGCTGTAGGCGGGCTGGCCGCAGCAACTCTGGCCGCGCGGGAAGTGCACGGTGAGCCCTTCGCGTTCAAGCAACCGCACGGCGTCGAGGCCGGCCTGCGGCACGAACATGTCGACCAGGCAGGTGGCAAACAGGTAGGCCTGCGTGGGGGCAGGGCCGGTGGGGTACTGACGATCCTTCATGTCTCGCTCCGGACGTGCTGGGGTCGCACGTTTCGGCGCATAATTCCCGCTTCCGCGCGGCGGTACAAATTGGTTGGACCAATCTGCCCGACGACGCGCGCAAGCTCAGGAGCGAGGACACACGGCATGACGGCAGCGGCAGCAAGGCACGGGCGCACCCGCGGACGCGTGGAGTCGGTCATGCGCCGGATCGAGACCGCGCTGCTCGACGGCACCTGGCCGCCCGGCACGCGGCTGCCGGCCGAGCGGGTGCTGGCCGGGCAATACGAGGTGGCGCGCAACACCGTGCGCGAGGCGATCCAGCGCCTGGCCGCGCGCGGCCTGCTGCAGAGCCGGCGCGGTGCCGGGGTCTACGCCACCGACCAGCTGCGCGCCGGCATTGCCTCGCCCTGGGGCCAGCTGGTGGCCGACCACCCCGCGCTGCGCGACGACATCCTGGAGTTCCGCCGCGTGCTGGAGGGCGCGACCGCGTATTTTGCGGCGCTGCGCGCGGATGCCGCTGACGTGAAGCGGATCCGCGCCCTGATGGCCGAGCTGGAACGCGCGCGCGCCGCCGACGACAAGCAGGCAGAGGCCGATGCCGATGCGCAGCTGCACGACGCCATTGCCCAGGCCTCGCACAACACCATGTTCCTGCACCTGCATACCAGCGTGATCGGCATGCTGCGCGAGCACATCACCATCAATGGCACCGGCCTGCGCGAACAGGACGACGGCGCGTCAGACCTGTTGCTGCTGCAGCATCGCACGCTGTGCGATGCGATTTGCGCGCGCCGCCCGGAAGAGGCGCGCACCGCCATGCAGACCCATATCGACTTCGTGCGCAGCCGGGTGGAGCAGGACGGCGCCTGAGCAGGCATTGGTCCTACCACCGCCGCGGCGAGCCGGCTGCGGCACTCAGATCAGTCCGGCGCCGGCCAGCTCCCGCTTCAGGTAGGCATAGAAGATAGGTCCGGCGATCACGCCCGGGATGCCGAACAGCGTTTCCATCAGCAGCATCACCATCAGCAGTTCCCACGCCGCGGCCTGGATGCGCGCACCGATGATGCGCGCGTTCAGGAAGTACTCCAGCTTGTGGATCACCACCAGGAACACCAGCGACGCCACCGCGATCGGCAGCGACACCGACAGCGAGGCCACCACGATGGCCGTATTGGAAATCAGGTTGCCCAGCACCGGCAGCAGCCCGGCAACGAAGGTGATCACCACCAGCGTCTTGGTCAGCGGCAGGTGCACACCAAAGAGCGGCAGCATCAGCAGCAGGTAGATCGCCGTCAGCACGGTGTTGATGGTGGAGATCTGGATCTGCGCGAAGATGAACTGCGAGAACGCCTGCTGCAGCGTGCGTGCGCGCGCCACCAGCGCCGCGGCCAGCGGCCGGCGATTGGGCCGAACCACCGCGCGGTACAGCGCCACCATCGCGCCGATCACCAGCCCGATCAGGATATGCACCAGCGTGCGCAGCACCTCGGCGCCCAGCTTCTGCGCCATCGCGGCATGCTCGCGCAGCGTCTCGATCAGCGTGTTGGCCAGCTCGTCCACGCCCTTGGGCAGCGCATCGCTAAGCCACGGCGGCATCTGCCCGCGCGAGCGGTCGATGATGTCGGCCACATGGTTGAGCAGCCCGTCCAGGGTATTGCCTTCGCCACTGACAAAGCGCACCAGCAGCCAGCCCGCCAGCGTCAGCCCCAGCAGGATCAGCGCCGACAGGATGGCCACGGCCAGGGCGTCGTGGCGCTGGTGCAGGCGCTGCAGGCGCGGCGCCAGCACGTCCACCAGCGAGTACAGCAGCAGGCCGGACAGCAATGCCGCCACCAGGTTGGCGTGGAGCACGGTCCACAGCGCCAGGGCGGTCAGCAGGTAGGCGACGGTGCCGACGCTGTACCACGCGGCCGGCAGCAGGCGCGGGGTGGCGGTCGGGTCTGGGTCTTTCATCGGGGTCTCCGGCATGCAATTTGCTCAAAATTTATTCTGGATTCTCGCCGATCCAGATGTTGTTCCTGAGTCAGGCCGTGTGCGCTGAGGCGATGTTGGCATCACGGCACACGCAAAGGCTGTCTATATTAGGGGGAATCGCGCCCGGCAAGGCGCCCGGCGCACCGCTGTCATCGTTTTCTCCAGAGTCCAGGAACGGAACGCATGGCCTACACCCACACCATCGGCACCCACCACCACGTCTTTGCCGACCTGCGCACGCTACTGGCCCGGGCCAGCCCGGCGCGTTCCGGCGACGCGCTGGCGGGCGTTGCCGCGGCCAGCGAGCAGGAGCGGATGGCCGCGCGGCTGGCGCTGGCCGAGGTGCCGCTCAAGCAGTTCCTGACCGAGGCGCTGGTGCCGTACGAGGACGACGAGGTCACGCGCCTGATCCTGGACCGGCACGATGGCGCGGCCTTTGCCGCCATCGGCGCCACTACCGTGGGCGACCTGCGCAACTGGTTGCTGCTGCATGAAACCGACAGCGCCATGCTGGCGCGGGTGGCGCCGGGCATCACCCCGGAGATGGCCGCCGCGGTCAGCAAGCTGATGCGCAACCAGGACCTGGTGGCGGTGGCGCGCAAGTGCCAGGTGGTGACGCGCTTTCGCAGCACGGTGGGGCTGCCGGGCCGGCTCTCGGTGCGGCTGCAGCCCAACCACCCGACCGACGATCCCAAGGGCATTGCCGCGTCGATCATCGACGGGCTGCTCTATGGCTGCGGCGATGCCACCATCGGCGTCAACCCGGCTTCGGACAACCTGGGCGCCATTGTCTCGCTGCTGCGCATGATCGACGAGCTGCGCAGCCGCTTCGACATCCCCACGCAATCCTGCGTGCTGACCCACGTCACCAATACCCTGCGCGCGATCGGGCAGGGCGCGCCGGTGGATCTGGTGTTCCAGTCGGTGGCCGGCAGCGAGCGCGCCAATGCGGCCTTCGGCATCAGCCTGGCGCTGCTGGCCGAGGCGCACGACGCCGCGCAGGCGCTGGCGCGCGGCACCGTTGGCGACAACCTGATGTACTTCGAGACCGGGCAGGGCAGCGCGCTGTCGGCCAATGCGCACCACGGCGTCGACCAGCAGACCATGGAGGCGCGCGCCTACGCGGTGGCGCGCGCGTTCGCGCCGCTGCTGGTCAATACGGTGGTGGGCTTTATCGGTCCCGAATACCTGTACGACGGCAAGCAGATCATCCGCGCCGGTCTGGAAGACCACTTCTGCGGCAAGCTGATGGGGGTGCCGATGGGCTGCGACGTCTGCTACACCAACCATGCCGAGGCCGACCAGGACGACATGGACACGCTGCTGACGCTGTTCGGCGTGGCCGGAATCAATTTCATCATGGGCGTGCCCGGCGCCGACGACATCATGCTCAACTACCAGAGCACTTCGTTCCACGATGCGCTGTACCTGCGCGAGGTGCTGGGGCTGCGCCCCGCGCCGGAGTTCGAGGCCTGGCTGCAGCGCATGGGCATTGCCGATGCCAGCGGCAGGCTGCTCGAGCCCGCCGCGCGCCAGCCGCTGCTGCAGATGGCCCACAGCCTGTAAGGTACAGCCGATGATGGCCAGACGCCCGCCTCCCGCCGATCCTGCCAACACCGATGCCGATCCCTGGCAACGCCTGCGCCAGTTCACGCGCGCGCGTGTAGCGCTGGGCCGTACCGGCCACAGCCAGACCACCGATGCGGTGCTGGCCTTCGGGCTGGCCCATGCGCAGGCGCGCGATGCGGTGCACCTGCCGCTGGACGTGGGCGCGGTCACCGCGGCGCTGGATGCGGCGGGGGTGCCGAACCTTGCCGTGCACAGCGCCGCGCCGGACCGCGCGCACTACCTGCGGCGCCCAGACCTGGGCCGGCGCCTGGACGATGCCAGCCGCGCGCGGCTGGCCGCGGCACGCCCTGGCGAGGCGCCCGATGTGGTGTTCGTGGTTGCCGACGGTCTGTCCGCGCTGGCCACGCAGACGCACGCGCTGCCGTTGCTCGATGCCACCCGCCCGCGCCTGCCGCTGACATGGCGCATCGGCCCGGTGGTGGTGGCCGAGCAGTCGCGCGTGGCGTTGGGCGACGAGATCGGCGAGCTGCTGGGCGCGCGCCAGGTGGTGATGCTGATCGGCGAACGGCCGGGCCTGAGTTCGCCCGACAGCCTTGGCATCTACCTGACCCATGCGCCGCGCACGGGCCGCACCGATGCCGAGCGCAACTGCATCTCCAACGTGCGCCCCGAAGGCCTGCCGTATGCGCAGGCCGCCGACCGGCTGGCCTTCCTGCTGCGCGGCGCGGCGGCTTTGGGCCGCTCGGGCGTGGACCTGAAGGACGACAGCGTGCCGGCGTTGCCTGAAGGCTGAAGCGTCTCCCTCGCTCACCCGCCCGCCAGCAGCAAAACGGCCGCCACGCGGGTTAGCAACCCGCGTGGCGGCCGTCCAGTGGCCAATAAAAGGCGCCGCTTACATCATGCGGCGCGAAAACTGCCCGTGCCCAGCGTCCGACATCAACTTCGAGAACTGCTCGCCGCTCATGTGCACCAGTTCCTGGTGGTCGCCGCCTTCGAAATACACGTCGGGCTGCGCCATCAGGCTGTCGTCCACATAGGTCTGCATGCCGTAGGCCATCGCCACCGGCGGGATCGCGCCGAGGTCGCAATCCTTGAAGATCTCGCGGATCTCGTCCTCATGCGCCAGCACCAGGTTGCGCCCGGTCTGTTCGCAGATGGCGGCCATGTGCAGATGGTGGCTTGAAGGAATCACGGCAGCCACATAGCCGCGGTCATCCTCCAGCAACAGCGTCTTGGCCAGCCGGTCCCCGGGAACATGCGCTGCCTCGGCAGTGGCCATGCTGCTGAGGGTATAAGGGTGGCGGATGATGTCGTACTGGGTGTTCTTGCTGCTCAGGCAGCTTGCAAGCGTGCTAGCCAGGGCCATGGTAGCTCCTCAGGTGCGGATGCGCCGACGGTTATCCTTGTGCTCCTACTATAGTCCGTGGCGACCGCTGCCGGAGGCACCGCTAGCGGTGCAGCCGCGGCCACACTGCCTGCAGTTCGGTCTTCAGGAAGTTCAGCAGGTAGCGCGTCGCCAGCGTCTGGTAGCGGTTGGGCATGGTCAGCATGTAGAGCTTGCTGCCGAACACGCTGATGCGGTAGTCGCACAGCAGCGGCACCAGGGCGCCGCTGTCCAGTTCCGCGCCGATCGCATAGATCGGGAAGATGCCGATGCCCAGGCCCGCCAGCACCGCCTCTTTCAGGAAGGCAAAGTTCTCGGAGGTGAGCGTTGGCTCCAGCACCACCTGCTCACGGATCTCACCGCCGTCGCCGCCGCCACTGTGCCGGATGCCCGTTGCCTTGAGCTTCTGCCCCTCGGGCGACGCGCACACGAACGCATGCCCCTGCAGCTCGGACAGCGCTTGCGGCGCCAGGTGGCCGGCCAGGTAGGCTGGCGACGCGCACACGATCCAGTCGACTTCGCCGATCTCGGTGGCGACCACTGAATCCGGCGGGGTGGAGATGATGCGCAGGGCCACTTCGACGTCCTCGGACACCAGGTTGTGCACACGGTTGTCGAAGACCACGTCGAGCGTGATGTCGGGATAGCGCTGCTTGAACAGCACCAGCAGCGGCGACAGCAGTGAATGGCCCAGGCCAGTAGGCACCGAGAGCCGCACATGGCCCTTCAGGCTCTTGCCCATATTGCTGATCAGCGCATTGGCGGCGGCTACCTCGCCCAGGATGTTGCGGCCGTGCTCGTACAAGCCGGCACCGACCGGAGTCGGCTCGACATGGCGCGTGGTCCGGCGCAGCAGCTGCACGCCCAGCTCTTCTTCGAGCGCCTTGAGCCGGTAGCTGACATTGGCGCGCGTCATCTTGAGCTTGCGCGCGGCCGCGCTCAGGTTGCCCGCATCGACGATGTCGACGAACAGGCGCAGGGCGTTCAGGTCCATGGGGTGATCAATGAAAGAGGGGGGCGATTACGGCCCCCGTATATTGCCATGCTCTTGGCGGCGTCCCGCGGCATAGCACCGCGGGGTGCGCATCAATGCTCGTGATGCAGGTATGGTTTGCGCGCGATTGTCCATGTGGCTGGACACTGAATCTGGCTGCGGCCCGTCTGGCGCCCAAACGCAACAGGGTATTGCGTGCGCTGCGGCTTGCACTGTGCGCGGGGATGGGCAATGATGCGAGCCGGACCTTCAACTGGCCTACTGCGCCCCCCGTTTGCCATGCACCGCTCGTTGCGTCGATGGCTGTGCCTGCCTTTGCTCTTTGCCGGCGCCAGCGCCCCTGCCCAGGACCTGGTCGAATGCAAGCGGATCGAGCACGACCAGCTGATCACCGCCTCGCAGGAAACGCTGCTGTTCCTGCGCTGCCGTGCGCGCCAGGTCGCGTATGAAGCGCCGCGCCTGAAGGGTGTTTCGCAGCGCGTAAAGGACGACCTGGTGTTCGCCTGCCTGGACCAGGCCGACGCCGTAGAGCACCAGCTGCGCGTGCGCCACGGCTACTCGCGCGACACGCTGGCGCGCCAGCGCTGCGAACTATCCTTGCCGGCGCCCGGGGGCTGACTTCTGCCCCGGCGGGCAACGGCTCAGGCAAAGCCCCCGTTCACCCGCACCACCTGCGCATTGATCCACGCCCCATCCGGCCCGGCCAGGAACGACACTGCCGCGGCAATGTCCTCGGGCGTGCCCAGCCGCTCCAGCGGCGCCACTTTGGACAGCTGCGCCACCTGCTCTTCCGATTTGCCATCGAGGAACAGCTCGGTCGCGACCGGCCCCGGCGCCACCGCGTTGGCGGTGATGCCGCGCCCGCGCAGCTCGTTGGCCAGGACCCGCACCAGCCCTTCCACGCCTGCCTTGGCCGCGATATAGGGACCGTAACCGGGCAAGGAACGCGCGATCACGCTGGTCGACAGCGCGATGATGCGTCCGCCCTGGCCCAGCCGTGCGGCGGCCTCGCCCAGCACCAGGAAAGCGCCGCGCAGGTTGGTGGCGATGGTCTGGTCGAAGGCGTCCAGGCTGGCGGGCGCGACCGACGCCATCTGCATGATGCCGGCGCTGTTGACGACCACGTCGAGCCGGCCGAAGGCCTGCTGCGCGGTGTCGAACAGGCGTGCCACGTCTGGCGCCTGCGCCACATCGCCCTGGATGGCGATGGCATTGCTGCCGGCCTCGCGCGCCGCCGCCACCGTCTCTTCGGCCCGGGCGGCGCTGCCGGCGTAGCCAATGGCCACGTCGAAGCCGTCGGCGGCCAGCCGCAGTGCGATGGCGCGGCCGATGCCGCGGGAGGCGCCGGTGACGAGCGCGGCGCGGCGGGAGATAGCTGGGGTGGAGGTCATGGCAGTTTCCTTGGGAGCAAAGGGAAGATGACCTCATGTTGGATGTTGGCTGTCTTTGGATAAATGTGTGGAAATCAAATTGATTAGACGGAATTTATCAACAATATCGGGCGTGCCGCATAGGCCGCACCGCATGCACATCCCGGAAATCCCGCGCTGGCGTTGCAGGCTCCGCCTGCGCCGCCCCCAAGCATGCGTTAAGATTCTTCCTTTCCAGCCGTCTTTGGCGCTGCATCCTGCCGCTGTATCCCGCGTTTCGCCATGAGCAACCTGAACCAGCAATCCATCCTCTCCGTCCATCACTGGACCGACACCCTTTTCAGCTTTACCTGCACGCGCGACCCTGGTTTTCGCTTTGAAAATGGCCAGTTCGCCATGGTCGGGCTGGAGGTGAACGGTCGCCCGCTGCTGCGCGCCTACAGCATTGCCAGTGCCAACTATGAGGAAACGCTGGAATTCTTCAGCATCAAGGTGCCCGACGGCCCGCTGACCTCGCGCCTGCAGCACCTGCGCGAGGGCGACCAGATCTTCGTCGGCAAGAAGCCGACCGGCACGCTGCTGGTGGACAACCTGCTGCCCGGCAAGACGCTGTGGCTGCTGGCCACCGGCACCGGCCTGGCGCCGTTCCTGTCGATCATCCGCGATCCGGAGGTCTACGAGCGCTACGACAAGGTCGTGCTGACCCACACCTGCCGCTTCGTTGAAGAACTGGCCTACCGCGAGCTGATCCAGGAACACCTGCCGCAGCACGAGCACCTGGGTGATCTGGTGCGCGAAAAGCTGGTGTACTTCCCGACCGTGACGCGCGAAGAGTTCGACAACCGCGGCCGCATCACCGACCTGATTGCCTCGGGCGAGCTGTTCGAGCGCCTGGGCGTGGAGCCGTTCTCGCTGGAGAACGACCGCATCATGCTGTGCGGCAGCCCTGACATGCTCAAGGACGTCCGCGCCATCCTGGAAGAGCGCGGCTTTGCCGAAGGCAATATGAGCCATCCCGGCCATTTCGTGCTGGAAAAGGCCTTCGTCGGCTAAGGCCGGCCTGCCCCGGCGCGGATCGGTTCCGTGCCGGGGCGCACCCCTGCTGTACCCCCGCTATACCTCCCGCTACACCTCCCGCGTCATCCCCTTCAGGTCGATCCACTCGGCAAACTGCGCCTCAGTGACATGCCCGGACGCGATCGCCGCCTCGCGCAGCGACAGGTTGCGCTTGACCGCCAGCTTGGCGATCTCCGCGGCCTTGTCGTAGCCGATATGCGGATTGAGCGCGGTCACCGGCATCAGCGAACGCTCCAGCAGTTCGGCGATGCGTTCGCGGTCGGCCTCGACGCCTTCGACCATATGCTCGGCAAAGCTCGACGCGGCCCCTGCCAGCAGGCTCACCGACTGCAGCAGGCTGTAGATGATCACTGGCTTGTAGGCGTTCAGCTCAAGCGTGCCCAGCCCGTTGGCCAGCGTCACCGTGGTGTGGTTGCCGATCACGCGGCAGCACACCATCGCCAGTGCCTCGGCCTGGGTCGGGTTGACCTTGCCCGGCATGATCGATGAGCCTGGCTCGTTGGCCGGCAGCACCAGCTCGGCAAAGCCGGCGCGCGGGCCTGAGCCCAGCAGCATGAAGTCGCGCGCGATCTTCAGGAACGACGAGGCCGTGGTGCTGAGCGCGCCGGACAGGTCGGCCAGCGCATCGTGCGAGGCCTGCAGCGCATAGCGGTTGGGCGCGGGCTCGAACGGCAGGCCGGTGTAGTCGGCCAGCGCGCGCGCGAAGGCCGCGGCGAAGCCGTGCGGGGCGTTCAGGCCGGTGCCCACCGCGGTGCCGCCCTGTGCCACCGGCATCGCGCGCAGCATGGCCTGCTGCAGGCGCGACTGCGCATCGGCCACCTGCGTCATGTAGCCCGAGAACTCCTGCCCCAGCGTCAGCGGCACCGCATCCTGCAGGTGGGTGCGGCCGACCTTGACGATATCGGCAAAGGCTTCCACCTTGCGCGCGAAGGTCTGCTGCAGCTGCTCCAGCGCCGGCAGCAGTTGCTGCTGAATCGCGCGCGTGGCGGCGATATGCATCGCGGTGGGGAAGCTGTCGTTGGAGGACTGGCTGGCGTTGACGTGGTCGTTGGGATGCACCGGCGTCTTGCTGCCGACCTTGCCGCCCAGCAACTGAATCGCGCGGTTCGCGATGACCTCGTTCAGGTTCATGTTGGTCTGCGTGCCGGATCCGGTCTGCCAGACCGACAGCGGGAACTCGTCGGGCCAGCGGCCTTCGATGACTTCGGTCGCGGCCTGTTCGATCGCGTGTGCCAGTTCGGGCTTGAGCACGCCAAGCTCGCCATTGGCGCGCGCCGCGCACAGCTTCAGGACGGCAAAGGCCTCGATCAGCGCCGGCGGCATTTTCTCGTTGCCGATGCGGAAGTTCTGGCGCGAGCGCTCGGTCTGCGCGCCCCACAGGTGGTCGGCGGGCACGGGCACGTCGCCCAGGCTGTCTTTCTCGATGCGGGTGGCGGCGGTGGACGGGTCAGACATGGGCAGACTCCTATGCAAGGCAGCGGACGGTTGGACCGGGTGGCTTGGTGCAGTCCATTAGAATACCGCTTCACCGCGGCCGGCGCCCAGGCGCCCGCCGCCTTGCCTTGCCCTTAGCGACATCCCTCGGCCGCATGCTCATCGCCCAGCTCAAGTCCTTCTTCATGGTGGCCCGCATCGGCAGCGTCACGCAGGCCGCCAAGCGCCTGGGCCTGTCGCAGCCCACCATCACCGCGCAGATCCGCGCGCTGGAAGAAGCCTACGGGGTCGAGCTGTTCCACCGCGGCGGGCGCCGCCTGGCGCTGTCAGACGCGGGGCTGGCATTGCTGCCGCGCGTCGAGGCGCTGGTGCAGCAGGAAACCGAGATCGACTTCTTCCTGCGCCATTCGGGCGACCTGCGCACCGGCAGCCTGCGCGTGGGCGCGACCGCGCCCTACTATGTGCTGGAGCTGATCCGCGGCTTCAGCGAGCGCTTTCCCGCCATCGATGTCAGCGTGGTGACGGGCAATTCGCAGGAGGTGCTGGAAGCGCTGCAGGAATACCGCGTCGATATCGCCACCTCGTCGCAGCGGGTGGACGATGCGCGCCTGTCGCGCGTGCTGCTGGGCGTGGACCCGCTGATGCTGGTGGTGCATCGCACCCATGCGCTGGCCGGGCACACCGAAGTGGCCGTCAGTGCGCTGGCGGGCTGCCGCCTGCTGATGCGCGAGCTCGGGTCGACCACGCGCATCGCAACCGAAGACATGCTGGCGCAGGCGCGCGTGAGCCCCGCCGCGCAGATGGAGATCGGCAGCCGGGAGTCGATCCGCGAGGCGGTGATCCGCAACCTGGGCGTATCGGTGATCGCCCGGCACGAGGTGCCGAGCCATCCGGACCTGCGCGTGCTGGGCTTCACCGATGCCTCGCCCTGCCTGCACGAGTATCTCTACTGCCTGCGCGAGCGGCGCGGCGCCAGGCTGATCGATGCCTTCGTCGCACTGGCCGAGCCGCCGCAGGGGCGGCAGGAATCGGGCGCGGACCGCTAAGCCGTCATCTTCAGGCACTGCTCCATGCAGGCTGCGCAGGCGCGGGCGCATTCCTGGCAGTGCTCGTTGTCATGGTGCTCGCATTCCTCCTTGCACCACTTGCAGACTTCGGCGCAGTCTTCGCACACCAGCGTCGCGAACTCGCTGTTGCGCAGCATATAGGACGCGGCCAGCTGGGCGATGCCGGCGCAATCCATGTCCAGCGCGATGCAGCGCGCCATCTTGCGCACGTCCTGTTCTTCCAGGCAGGCCGCGGCGCACTTGAGTGCGGCAGCGGATGCGGCATTGCAGGCGGCAATGCAGTCGGCGTAGCGGGCGGCGTTTTCCTGCACGGTGGGTCGGATCATGGAACGTCCTCCTTCGGGGTAGGTGGATGGGGACCAGCATGCCCACGGTGGCGGAAGCGGCGCATCCGCACGCGCACGGGGCATCGTTATCCACAATAGCAGGCGCTGCCGGTTCCTGTCGGCCCGGTATTTGCTGCGCGCCGCTGGTTACAATGCCAACTGAGCGCAGCAGATCGGCGACGGCGCGCACGCAGCGCCGCCGTCACCTGCGACCATGGCCGGGCACCACCGGCCCGCATTGCGCATCTAACAGGCACGGGTCCGGCCGCACTGGCGGGGCCGATGCAAACACACACCGGCAGCACGGGGAAGGAAGGCACATCATGGGCGAGGCAAAACGGCGGGGAACCCCCGAGGAGCGTGCGGCACAGGCACGCGCAAAGATCGAGGCCTTGCGCCCCGCCCAGTTGGTCTGCGGGCACTGCAAGACCGCGTTCGCGCAATTCGACGCGCTCGACGTGCCGGGCCTGCCCGGCATCGATGCCGTGTTCGGCGGCGAATGCCCCGGCTGCGGCAACGACGTGGTGGTGTTCAAGGGCGCGCCCGATGCGGTGGCCCAGGCCATGATCGCGTGGGAGAAGATGCTGGGCGCCGATGCGCAGCTGGGCTACCAGTCCAGCGATGGCCGCCACGTGCCGTTCGAGCCCGAGGGGGCCGGCGGCGCGGCGTCGGACAAGCCCGGCGGCACTATCCACTGAGCCCCCGGCCGGGGCCGCCTACTGCGGGCTGAGCTCGCCCGCCAGTTCCGGCGGGCCGATCTCATAGCGCCCGCGGCCCGCGCCCTTGGCGCGGTATAGCAGCACGTCCGCCAGCCGCATCAGTTCGCGGTCCTGCGCCGGGCCGCCGTGGTAGAGCGCCACGCCGATGCTGACGTCAACGTCGGCGGATACGCCCTCGAAGTAGAAGGGCTCGTCCATCGCCTGCAGGATGGCCTGCGCCACGCGGCGTGCCGCGGCGGGCTGGGTCATGTCTTCGAGCACCACCGCGAACTCGTCGCCACCCAGCCTGGCGACGGTGTCGCGCTCGCGCACGCAGCGGCGCACGCGCTGGGCAAAGGTCTGCAGCAGCTGGTCGCCGGCGGCGTGGCCGTGGATATCGTTGACGGCCTTGAAGCGGTCCATGTCTAGGTACAGCAGGGCCATCAGCGTGCCATGCTCGCGGCTGCGCACCATCGCCGCATGCAGCTGGCCCTCGAAGGCGCTGCGATTCATCAGCTGTGTCAGGTGGTCGGTGCGCGACATGCGCGCCAGGCGCTGCGTCTCCAGCTTGCGCTGCGTGATGTCTTGCACGTGGATATGCACGCCCACCACCTCGCTGCCGTCGGCGCTCCATTCCGGGCGCAGGCTGCTCTCCATGCAGTGGTATTCGGGGTCGCTGTCTTCGGTTTCGAAGGTCACCGCAGTGCCCGCCAGCGCGCGCTGCATGAAGGGCTGCACGCGCGCGTAGCGGGCCTCGCCCAGGATTTCGCGCACGTGCCTGCCGCGCAGTTCCTCCGGCTTCAGGCCGAAGACACGTTCGTAGGCCTGGTTGTTGAACACATAGCGCTCATCGGTGTCGATAAAGGCCAGCAGCGACGGCAGCGTGTCGGTCACCGCGCGCAGGCGCCGTTCGCTGCGGTCCAGCGCCTGGCGGCGCTCGCGCACGTCGCGCATCAGCTTGATGAAGGCGCGCGTCAGGTCGCCGATCTCGTCGCGCTGCTGCCGTGTTGGCAGCCGCTCGAACGCGGACAGGTCGTTGGCGCTGGCCTGTACCACCTTGTGCAGGCGCGCCAGCGGCGCCAGCTGGCGCCGCACCGCCAGCCAGATCAGCAGGGCTACCGCCGCCATGGCCACCCCGGCCATGCCCAGGAAGCGCTGCTGCATCTGGTGCAGCGGTGCGTAGGCCTCGCGCGCGGGCAGCAGCGCCACCAGTTCCCAGCCGGTGCTCGACATCAGGTAGCGCGCGATCACCGGCCGCGCCGGCGTGAGGAATTCCAGCGGCGCGGGGCTGTCATCCTCGCCGCAGGTATCGGCCACGGCCAGCGCCGGCTGGCGCGCCTGCGCGGGATCGGGATGGCGGATATAGACCGGCTTGGGGCCGGCCGATACCAGGCAGTAGTAGCCGGTGGTGCCAAGGCGGTTGTGCAGGATCTCGACCAGGAAGTTGGCGCTGGACAGGTCCAGCCAGCCGCCCACCAGGCCGACGAAGGTCCGGTTCGGCGTCAGCACCGGCACCGCCACCATCACCCCCATCTGGCCGTTGGTGCGCGAGCGGATGGGCGGCGACACTACGGGCGCGAGCGAGCGGGCGGCCTCGCGGAAATAGCTGCGGTCGCCAATGTCCGCCCCGGCGCCGCGGTGGGTGACGATGTTGCCCTGCATGTCGGCGACCAGCAGCGCGTTGAACGCGGCCGGCACCGGGATCGCTGCGGACAGCGTATCCAGTGCCCGCTCGCGCGCCGCGGCGGCTTGCGCGCCCTGTGCCTGCACCAGCAGGCCGCTGAGTTGCGCAGCCTGGTGCGACAGCAGCACAATGCGGTCGTTCATGGCGGTGTCGAGCTGGTTGGCGGTCAGCTTGACGACGGAATCCTGCTGGACCTGCAGCGCATCGTGCAGGTCGCGGTGGGCATCGTACAGGGCGGTCAGTACGATGCCGGTGCCGAACACCGCGGCCAGCACGGTGGTGATGATCGCAATGCGCGCTTTCAGCGTGGGTGTGTAGACGGGCATGTAGGGCGCAGTTGGAGCACCAGTGGCGCAGACCGCGTACTTGGGGGCATCTCCGGTGCAACCCTACCATACCCCGCCATGGGGGGCATGCGGTCTTTCCCCCGAACGGGTCCATCCCCGGCGGGGGTGTGCGCGCTGCCCGTGCCACGGTATAGTCCCCCGTTAATGCGAAGGCACGTCCACGCAGACGGCATGCCCCTGCTGCATGCCGGAACTGATCGACCATGAGACTGACTTCGCTTTCCCCTGCCTTGTTGTCATTGCTGGTCGCGGCCGGCGGCGCGCTGTTGACGGCAGGGGCATGGCTGCAGGCGGAGCGGCTCGAGCGCCGCGAGGCGCAGCAGCATTTCGACGCGCTGCTGGGACAGGCCGGCAGCGCGCTGCGCGAGCGCATGCTGGAGAACGAACGCCTGCTGCGCGGCGTGGCCGCCGTGCTGACCGCCAACCCCGACA
Organism: Cupriavidus sp. FW305-27; assembly: GCF_058787995.1. Classification (NCBI taxonomy): domain Bacteria; kingdom Pseudomonadati; phylum Pseudomonadota; class Betaproteobacteria; order Burkholderiales; family Burkholderiaceae; genus Cupriavidus; species Cupriavidus sp. FW305-27. The sequence continues at coordinate 51,395 of NZ_JBYTAG010000021.1, read as the reverse complement.
CCTCGCGCACGCAGTGGCGCGACTATCTCTATACTGCCCAGCTCGACGACCTGCCCGCCGGCACCCAGTCGATCGGCTACGCGCCGCTCACGCCGTTGCAGCGGGTGCCGCGGCTGGTGCAGGCCGCCCGTGCCGACGGCCTTGCCGACTACGACATTCATCCCGGCGGCAAGCGCGACCTGTACGCACCGATCCTCTATATCGAACCGCTGGACGGGCGCAACACGCGCGCCGCCGGCTTTGACATGCTGTCCGAGCCGGCGCGCCGGGCGGCGCTGGAAGCCGCCCGCGACAGCGGCGAACCGCGGCTCACGCCCGGCCTGGCACTGGTCCGCGAAACCGAGGCGGCGCAGCACCAGCACGGCGCGCTGGTATTCCTGCCGGTCTACGCCGGCGAGGCGCCGGTCAGCACGGTGGCGCAGCGGCGCCAGGCGGTGCTTGGCTATGTCTACGTGTCGCTGCGCCTGGGCGACCTGATGCGCGCGGTCGGTGCCCCGGCGGCGGCGGAACTGGAGCTCTCGCTGCACGAGGGCTCCCCGGCCGCGCCCGGGCCGATGCTGTCCGGCGGGCCGACCGAGGGCGAGCGCCGCGAGGACGGCAGTGCGGCGCTGCTGCACGGCGAGCGCCAGTTCCAGTATGGCGGTGTCACCTGGACGCTGCGCGCCGCCACGCGCCCCGCCTTCGAAGCCGCGCATGGCCCGCGGCAGGCGTACCTGGCGCTGGCCGCGGGCACGCTGGCCACGCTGCTGCTGGCGTGGCTCACCCATGCGCTGGCACGCCAGGGCCGTGCCGCATGCCAGCGCGAAGCGCAGGCCGTGCATGCCTGGGAAGATGACAGCGCGATGCTGCAGGCGTGCCTGGCGCAGTCGGCCGACGGCTTTATCCTGATCGATGCGCAGGGCGTGGTGGTGCGCGCGAGCGAGCGGGCGGGACAACTGTTCGGCGCTGATCCGCAGCGGCTGGCCGGACGCAGCCTGGACACCCTGGTCCCCGGCGCCACCGGCGTTGTCCCCGGCGATGCTGCGCCGGGGTCCGAAGTCCACCGTGAACTGGCGGGCGTGCGCGCAGACGGCAGCCGCTTCACGCTGCGCGCCAGCGCCGCGCGCCTGCCTGCGGCCGACGGCGGCGCGGCGCACTGGCTGTGGGCGGTCACGGACCTGGAACCGGAACGGCGCGCCCAGCAGGCCGCCGCGGTGCAGGCCGCGCGCTATGCCGGGCTGCTCGACCATGCCGCCTTCTGCGTGATCACGTTCGATGAGGACGGGCTGATCACCGGCATCAACGCGGCTGGCCAGCGCATGCTCTGGTACAACGCCGCGGAACTGGTCGGCCACATGCACATGACCGGCCTGCATGTTGCCGACGAACTGGCCGACCATGCCCGCATGCTCAGTGGCGAACTGGGCGAGCCGGTGCCGCCGGGGCTGCCCGCCCTGGTGGCCAAGGCACGGCTTGCCCTGACCGACGAGCGCGAATGGACCTGGGTGCGCAAGGGCGGCTCGCGCATGCCGGTGCAGCTGGCGGTGTTCGCCCTGCCGGCGCCCATCGAGGCTCCAGCCGCTGACGCAGCGCCAGCCGGTCCCGCCGATGGTGCCGATCGTGCCGATGTGCCCCGGTCCGCGCCGTCGCCTGGCTACCAGGCCATCGGCTACGACCTGACCGAGCGCCTCCGCGTCGACGAGTACATCCGACACCTCGCGCTGCATGACCCGCTGACCGGCCTGCCCAACCGCGCCGAGCTGAGCGAGCGCGCGCAGGCGCTGCTGCTGTACGCGCGCAGCCACGGCGAGCGCGTGGCGCTGCTGCTGCTTGACCTGGACCATTTCAAGCACATCAACGACTCGCTCGGCCACCCCGTCGGCGACGACGTGCTGCGCACCATGGCCGACCGCCTCAAGGGCGCGGTACGACAGGGCGACCTGGTGGCGCGCATGGGCGGCGATGAATTCGGCGTGGTGCTGGGCGGCCTGCGCCACGACAGCGAAGCCGAGCTGATTGCCGCCAAGATCCAGGCGCGCGTCAATGAAGAACTGCAGGCCGGCGGCCAGCGCCTGCGCGTGACGCCATCGATCGGCATGGCGATCTACCCGGACGATGGCGATAGCCTGACCGAGCTGCTCAAGGCTGCCGATTCGGCCGTCTACGCGGCCAAGCACGACGGGCGCGCACAGTTGTGCCGCTTTGCCAGCGCCATGGCCGAGGCCTCGCTGGCGCGCTTCACCATCGAAGGGCTGCTGCGGCGCGCGCTCGCCGGCGATGAGTTCCGGCTGCGCTACCAGCCGATCGTCGATGCCGCGACCCTGGCTATAACCGGCGTCGAGGCGCTGATTACCTGGAACACCCCGGAACGCGGCGCCATGCAGCCGGCCGAGTTCATCCCCATCGCCGAGCAGAGCGGCCTGGTGGCGCCGCTGGGCGAATGGACCCTGGCCACCGCCTGCCGCGAAATCCAGGCCCTGCGCCAGGCGCTGGGCAGCGAGATCGAGGTCGCGGTCAATATCTCGCCGCTGCAGCTGCGCCAGGCCAACTTCCCCGATACCGTGGCGCACTGCCTGCAGCAGGCCGGCCTGCCGCCGCAGGGGCTGGTGATCGAAGTCACCGAAGGCATCCTGGTCGACGGCGGCGAGACCACCATCGAGACCTTCCGCCGGCTGCGCGAGCTGGGCGTGGGGCTGTCGATCGACGATTTCGGCACCGGCTACTCCGGGCTCAATTACCTGACCCGGCTGCCGATCAGCCGGCTCAAGATCGACAAGTCCTTTGTCGACGACGTGGCCACGCCCGGCCACGACCAGGCGGTGGCAGCGGCGATCATCGCGCTGGGCCACCAGCTGCACCTCAAGGTGATTGCCGAAGGGGTGGAGACGGCGGCGCAGTTCGAGTTCCTGCGGGCGCAGGGGTGCGACGGGCTGCAGGGGTTCCTGTTCAGCCAGGCGGTGCCGCAGCAGGTGCTGCGGGAGATCCTGGAACAGGGGATTCGGGTGCCGACCCCCACGTCTGCGGGCGCCACTGCGCTGCGCGAGTCATAATCGTCCAGGGGCACCATTCATAACTTGCCGGCGTGCCCGCGCCGCCGCCCCATCCCAAATCCCCCGATACCTCCATCGAAATACTTTGCCGATCTGCCACACGGCTGGCATCTGCGCTGCCTATGCTGGCGACCGATTCAATTGAGATTGCGGAGATTCGGTGATGCAGGCAGGCAAGTCCGGGGAGGGCCGGGCGTTCCTGGCGGTGGAGCAGGTCAGCAAGCGCTTTGGCAGCTTCGTGGCGCTGGACGGCGTGTCGATGTCGGTCGGGCAGGGCGAGCTGCTGTGCCTGCTGGGCCCGTCCGGGTGCGGCAAGACCACGCTGCTGCGCATCATCGCGGGACTTGAGCGCGAGGACGCAGGACGCATCCATGCCGGCGCGCGTGAACTGAGCGGGTTGCCGCCGCAGGCACGCGACTACGGCATCCTGTTCCAGTCCTATGCGCTGTTTCCCAACCTGACCGTGGCGCAGAACGTGGCCTATGGACTGCACGGGCGCGGCATGGGACGCACGCACCGCGACGCGCGCGTGGCCGAGATGCTCGACCTGGTCGGCCTGGCCGGCAGCGAGCGCAAGTTCCCGGGCCAGCTCTCCGGTGGCCAGCAGCAGCGCGTGGCGATGGCCCGCGCGCTGGCGCCGGCGCCTTCGCTGCTGCTGCTTGATGAGCCGATGTCGGCACTCGACGCCCGCGTGCGCGAACACCTGCGGCTGGAGCTGCGCCAGCTGCAGCGCAGGCTGAATATCACCACCGTGATGGTCACCCACGACCAGGAAGAGGCCATGACCATGGCCGACCGCATTGCCGTGATGGACGGCGGGCGCATCGTGCAGGCCGGCACTCCCGCCGAAATCTATGAGCAGCCGGCGTCGGCCTTTGTCGCCGGTTTTGTCGGGCAGGCCAACTGGCTGCCGGGGCGCAGCGTGCAGGCCGGGCGCTTCACCGTCGGCGAGGGCAGCCAGGCCGTCGATTTCCTGGTCGACTCGCCGCAGCCGGCGGCATCCGCCGGCCGGCTGTGCTGCCGCCCGGAAGCGGTGCGGCTGGACCCGGATCCTGCCGAGCCCAACCGGCTGCTGGCGCGCGTGGTCGACCAGACCTACCTCGGCAACCGCTACCGGCTGGCGCTGGATGCGGATCGCCTGCCGGGGCTGACCCTGTTTGCCGACGTGGCGCGCGAGGCGCGGCACCGGCTGCCCGACGCGGGCGGCCACAAGTTCTGGATTGCGCTGCCCGCGCAGGCGTTGCGGGTGTTTGCATGATGCGCGCGGTCACTGCCGTCCTGCCCGAGGCTACGCAGGCAGCATCGCCGCGCGGCACCGGCCTGGCCTCCCGGCTGGCGCACGGTGCCCCGGCCGCGATGAAGTGGCTCTGGCTGGCCGGGCTGGCCGTCGGCCTGCTGCTGCCGTTGCTGGCGCTGTTCCGCCAGGCGTGGTTCGATGCGGCGGGGCAATGGGCGCTGGGCGCGCGCATGGCGGCGCTGGTGACCAGCTCCAACTTCCTGCCGATGCTCGGCCGCAGCGTGGCGGTGTCGCTGGCGGTGGTGGCGCTGGTGGTGCCGCTGGCATTTGGCTTTGCCTATGCGCTGCAGCGTTCCTGCATCGCACTGCGGCCGCTGTGGCGCGGCATTGCGCTGCTGCCGCTGTTTGCGCCGTCGCTGCTGCCGGCGATCGCGCTGGTCTACCTGTTCGGCAACCAGGGCATCTTTCGCGGCGCCTTCGGGCAAGGCGGCATCTATGGCTTCTGGGGCATCGTGCTGGGCGAGGCCTTCTACACCTTCCCGCATGCGCTGATGGTGCTGGTGGCGACGCTGTCGCTGGCCGATGCGCGCCTCTATGAGGCGGCGCGCGCGATGGGCGCCAGCCCGTGGCGTACCTTCTGCACGGTCACGCTGCCGGGCGCGCGCCAGGGCCTGTTCGCCGCCGCCTGCCTGGTGCTGACGCTGGTGATCACGGACTTTGGCGTACCCAAGGTGGTGGGCGGCGGTTATCCGGTGCTGGCGCTGGAAGCGTACAAGGCGGTGGTCGGGCAGCAGCAGTTCGACCGCGGCGCGCTGATCGGCATGCTGCTGCTGGCGCCCGCGCTGCTGACCTTTGCCGTGGACATGGCAATGCAGCAGCGCCAGCGCACACAGATGGGCAGCCGCGCGCAGGTGTATGTGCCGGCGCCCGAGCGCGGCCGCGACGGCGCGTGCCTGCTGCTGGTGGCGCTGGTCAGTGCCGCGCTGCTGGCAGTGATCGCCACCGCGCTGGGCGCGTCGCTGGTCAAGCTGTGGCCGTACAACCTGGGCCTGACGCTGGCGCATTACGACTTCGACAATATGGACGGCGGCGGCTGGCTGGCCTACCGCAACAGCCTGAAGCTGTCGGCACTGACCGCGCTGGCGGGCACGGCGGCGATCTTCCTGGGCGCCTGGCTGACGCTGCGCACGCGCGGCCCGGCCTGGCTGCACGGCGTGCTGCGCGCGGGCTTCCTGTTGCCGATGGCGGTGCCGGGGCTGGTGCTGGGCCTGGGCTATGTGTTCTTCTTCAACGCGCCCGGCAATCCGCTGCACGCGCTGTACGGCACCATGGCGCTGCTGGTGCTGTGCAACGTGGCGCACTGCTACACCACCGGCCATCTGACCGCGGCCGCGGCGCTGCGCCAGCTCGACAACGAGTTCGAGGCCGCGGCGCTGTCGCTCGGGGTGGCGCCGCTGGTGACGTGCTGGCGCGTGACCGTGCCGGTGTGCCTGCCGGCACTGCTCGATATCTTCCGCTACCTCTTCGTGTCGTCGATGACCACGGTCTCGGCGGTGATTTTCCTGTACAGCCCCGACACCGTGCTGGCGGCGATCTCGGTGCTGAACATGGACGATGCCGGCGACACCGCGCCCGCTGCCGCGATGTCGACGCTGATCCTGCTGACCTCGGTGCTGGCGGCCCTGCTGCTGCACGCGGTCTCGGCCGGCTGGCTGCGCCGCGCACAACGCTGGCGCGCCGGCTGACCTTTGCCCGATTCGCCGTACCCCTGCATTCCGGAACACTCACCGAACCCAAGGAGAAACCATGTCCCGCATCACCAACCTTGTCGCGGCGCTTGCCGCCGCGGCCGCCCTGCCGATGCTGGCCGGCAACGCCAGCGCCGCCACCGTGCTGACGGTCTATACCGCGCTCGAAGCCGACCAGATCGCCGCCTACAAGTCCGCGTTCGAGAAGGTGCATCCCGATATCGAAATCAAGTGGGTGCGCGATTCCACCGGCATCGTCACCGCCAAGCTGCTGGCGGAAAAGGCCGCGCCGCGCGCCGATGCGGTGTGGGGCCTGGCCGGCTCCAGCCTGGCGATCCTGGACAAGGAAGGCATGCTCGACCCGTATGCGCCGAAGAACCTGGCCGCGATCGATGCCAAGTACCGCAGCCCGGCCAATCCGCCGGCATGGGTCGGCATGGACGTGTGGGGCGCGGCGATCTGCTTCAACACCGTAGAGGCGCAGAAGCAGGGCCTGCCCAAGCCGGCCTCGTGGGCCGACCTGACCAAGCCGATCTACGCGGGCAAGGTGGTGATGCCGCACCCGGCCTCGTCGGGCACGGGCTTCCTCGATGTCAGCGCCTGGCTGCAGATGATGGGCGAGCAGAAGGGCTGGCAGTACATGGATGCCCTGCACAAGAACATCGGCCTGTACACGCACTCGGGCTCCAAGCCGTGCAAGATGGCCGCGCAGGGCGAGTTCCCGATCGGCATTGCGTTCGAGTACCGTGCCATGAAGTCGAAGAAGGAAGGCGCGCCGATCGATATCGTGCTGCCGAGCGAAGGCCTGGGCTGGGACATCGAGGCCACCGCCATCGTCAAGGGCACCAGGAACCTGGACGCCGCGCGCAAGCTGGCTGACTTCTCGGCCTCGCGTGAAGCGATGGCGCTGTATGAGAAGAACTTTGCCGTGCTGGCCGTGCCCGGCATTGCCAGGCCCGACGCGCTGCTGCCCGCCGACTACGAGAAGCGCCTGATCAAGAACGACTTCCGCTGGGCGAGCGACAACCGCGACCGCATCCTGGCTGAATGGAGCAAGCGCTATGAAGGGAAGGCGGAGAAGAAGTAAGGCACACGGCGCGCCCGGCGGCGAGGAGATGGCCCGCAGAAACGGGTACGCTCCCCGCGCCGCGGCGGCCGCCCTGGCCGGATCAGGCCTGGTGCGGCACTTCGTCGGTGGCCGGCTGGCCGGCGTGCAGGCGGCGGTAGAGATCGTCGATGCGCTGGCGGCTGGCCTGGAGCTCTTCGCGGCCGCGCTCGGTCAGCAGGTAGACCCGGCCGATGCCGTCGCGCAGCACGCTTTCCAGATAGCCTTCCATTTGCAGGGCACGCAGCAACGGGCGCACTGAGCCGATATCGACCTGGAAGCCGTATTCCAGCAACATGTCGGCAAGCATGGCCACCGTAGCCGGGACTTCAAGCGCGAATTGCAGGACGTAGACGCGGGCCAGCAGGCCCAGGAACTGTCGTTTCATGTGGACTGGCAACGCGGCAGACGCCGCGCCGGTTGACGCAGGCGCCGTCCGGAACTCGGGGTTTGCAGGCCTTGTGATGCCTGTGGCGCGGCACCTGTCATCCTGCTGGACTGGCAGTGCTCATGCGCCGGGCAAGGCGCATTTTACCCGTTCGGACAAAAAAGAAGCCGCCAGGAGCCCTGGCGGCTTGTCGGGAATGCGTCGGAGGGGTCAATTAACTCTGGCGCAGACCAGAGTTTAATTTAATCGAAGGCGGCTTGTCACGCGCCGGTAACAGCCCCCCTCCAGCGTGGGGTGATGATGAAAGCTTTTGATTGGAAAAGTGACGAATTGGCGTGAGATTGTGCAGGGAGCGGCGCTCGAAAATGTCGTAAATCAGTCAACATCACCTAAATTCCTGGCGGAAAGCGGATCGCCATCGTGGCGACGGCGGGGCACAGGTCCGAATCCGGCTTGCGGCATGCGCTGCACAGGCGTCAAATCGCGGCAACCTCCAACCCGCGCCTCCCGGTTCCCCTGATGAAACCCGCCGATCTCGCCCGCTTGCTTGCCCTGGCCGCCATCTGGGGCGCCAGTTTCCTGTTTATCCGCGTCGGCGTGCCGGCGCTGGGACCGATGCCGACCGCGTTCGCCCGGGTGCTGATCGGCGCGCTCACGCTGGCGGCATGCCTGCCGCTGCTGAAGCTGCGCTGGGATATGCAGGGCAAATGGCCGGCGGTGCTGGCGCTGGGTGTGGTCAATTCCGGTATCCCGTTTGTCATGTACGCCATCGCCGCGCTGTGGCTGCCGGCCGGTTATTCGGCCGTGTTCAATGCCATGACCCCGCTGATGGGCGTGCTGATCGGCGCGCTGGCGTTTTCCGAACGGCTCACGCGCGCCAAGGCCCTGGGCGTGCTGCTGGGCGTGGCGGGCGTCGCGGTGCTGACCCGCACCGGACCGGTGGCGTTCTCGACCGACGTGCTGCTGGGCGCGCTGGCCTGCCTGGCGGCCACCGCCTGCTACGGCCTCTCCGGCTTTCTCGCGCGGCGCTGGATCACGCGGCGCGGCGGGCTAGACAGCCGGCTGGTCGCCGCCGGCAGCATGGTCGGTGCCACCGTGTTCCTGCTGCCCTTCTGCCTCGCCGCGCTGTGGCGCCACAACACGCTGCCCGCTGCCGGCGCCGGCGTGTGGGCGGCCATGCTGGGGCTGGGCGTGCTGTGCACGGCGCTGGCCTACATCCTGTATTACCGACTGATTGCCGAGCTGGGCCCGGTGCGCTCGCTGAGCGTCACCTTCCTGATCCCGCCGTTCGGCATCGTCTGGGGCGCGCTGTTCCTGGGCGAGGCACTGTCGTGGGCGCACGCGGCGGGTGGCGTGCTGATCGGGGTGGCGGTATGGCTGGTGTTGCGGCCGGTGACGGGGGTGGAGCACGGCGCCAGTCCGGCAGGTGGTGTAGCGGTCAAACGTTGAGCGCCTCTGGATAAGAATAAACTTATATTCATTGCCATAACGCCTTTATTGCTTATAAATTTCTTATATTCGAGTGATGAACTCGATATATTGGGCAACGAAGGCCACGAGGCAAGTCCGAAAGCTCGACAAGCCAATGCGCGCCACGATCCTTGATGCGATTGAGGACTTGGGGCATATGCCGAACTGCCAACATGTCAAAGCGCTAGCCAACCATGCCTATGGCTATCGGCTCGGAGTCGGCAACTACCGGGTGCTGTCCGACGGGGACGGAGCGATATGAATCGTGGAAATACAGGAAGTGAGAAAGCGGGATGAACGCACCTACTAACATCCAGACGATCATCGGGCCGGATGGCAAGCCGGCGTTTGTCGTGATTCCCTATGGGGACTACCTCTCGCAATATGCGCGCGCCAGTGATCTGGTTCCGCATGCGGTCGTGCGTCGCGTGCTAGCCGATGACGTGCCGCCTCTGCGCGCCTGGCGCGAGCATCTTGGCCTGACCCAGGCAGACGTCGCAGTGCGCCTCGGCATTTCACAGCCAGCCTATGCGCAGCAGGAGAACAGCACCCGCCTGCGCAAGACCTCGCGTGAGCGCATTGCCGCCGCACTCGGCATCACTGCAGCGCAACTCGATATCTGAGCCAGGACGCGAGGTCCCTGACTCAGGCCTGTGCCGCCGTGCCCGCCGCCACGTTGTACTGCTCGCGCACCATCATCACCACGCGGCGTGCCTGGCGCAGGTGGCGCACGGCGTCGGCTTCGCTGCGTTCGGGGAAATCGACTTCGGCGCTCCAGTTGCAGCCGGTGTGGTCGGGCCGGTGCACGCAGACCGCGCGCAGCTGGCAGTCGTGGCAGCCGGGCTCCTGCCGCAGGCACAGGTTGATCAGGCGTTTCAGTTCGGACAGGGGCTTGTTCAGGCGCTCCATGGATGGCTCCGTCAGGTGCGCGGCGAGCTTACGCCCGGGCGGGCAGCTCCGGCGTGGGTTCGGCCTCGGTGGCGCCGGCCCGGCATTGCGGGCAGACGCCGTACAGCACCAGCATGTGCTCGCGCAAGACAAAGGCGTTGTCGGCGGCTACCTGGCGCTGGCGCTGCTCGATGCTTTCATCGCGGAATTCCTCCACGCGGCCGCAGGCGACGCAGATCAGGTGGTCATGGTGGCCGCCTTCGTTGAGTTCGAACACGGCGTGGTCGGACTCGAAGCTGTGTCGCAGCAGGATGTCGGCCTGCACCAGCTGGTTGAGCACGCGATACACCGTGGACAGTCCCGCGTCCTCGTCCTGCGTCAGCAGGATGCGGTAGACGTCTTCGGCGCTCAGGTGGCGCCGGGCGCTGGTGCGGAACACTTCAAGGATCCGCATGCGCGGCGAGGTGGCCTTCAGGCCGGCGCGCTTGAGATGGATCGGGTTTGTGCTCTCGAATGACATGGCGGAAGGCATTGGCATGCGGCTGGCGCCCCGCGCGCAGGGCGGCGCCCGGCCTGGCGCCGCGCACGGGCGGCGTCGATGGCTTGGCGGGATTTCAGGCTGAAGCGCCAGGGCCGGACCAGTGCTGGCGCCCCCGTCCCTGGCGGCGCGCCGTGCCTGCACGACGCGCGGAATAAAAAGATGGCCTGGCTTGTCACCGGAAGACGCGATCGGGAAAGCGGGGTCTGGTTGCTTTCCCGATCTTCCGAAGACTGGCTACTGCCAAACGCTCCGCGTGACGGAGCGGTCCCCACAAAAGTCGGTGTCGAATGCCGCAGCGGCGGCATCCGGAAATCCTGTCGTTCCTGCCAGCTTCGGTTGCTGCCGCGTGCCGCGGCGCGCCGGACCTGGCCGGTCTGCCTGTCGGGAGGTGCGTCGTGCGTCAGGCAGTGATCGGATGGTAAATGGGAATCGATCTCATTACAAGGAAAATTTTACGGGTGGCCTCATTTCTTGAGGGTGGCCCGGTGGCGCAATGTACGACCTTGAGGGTAATAATGCGAATTGTTATCATTCGTAACGATTTCTTGCCCCGGTCCTGCGCCATGTATCGACTTTCCTCCCGCCATCGCCGCCCCGTCTCTGGCATGCCGCTGCAGTCAGCCCCAGCCGTGACGGCCGGCCTGGCCTGCGGCGCAGTACTGCGCGTGCCGGCATGAGCCAGGCCCACGCTTCCGGCTGGCGCTATCGCGCCGGGGTGGCCTCGCGCGCGGTCGCGGCCATTGCTGGCGGCTACGCGCTGGCGGCGCTGGCCACCGCGGCCCTGTCCGTGTGGCTGCCGATGGCGCGGCCCGATGCCGTGACGACGGCCACGCTGCTGTCCTTCGCGGTCTATGCCGCGGCGGTGGTCTGGGTCTTCGCGGTGCGCAGCGCGTGGCGAGCCTGGGCCGGGCTGGCGCTGCCGGCCGCGCTGCTGTTGGCGTTGCTGGCCGTGGGACGGGGCGGCTGATGCGGGCAGGTTTCAGGCAGTCGATGGCATGGCTCCATACCTGGAGCGGCCTGCTGGTGTGCTGGGTGTTGCTGCTGATGTTCTGCGGCGGCAGCGCCAGCTATTTCAAGGAAGAGATCTCGCTGTGGATGCGGCCCGAGCTGCATCGCACCGCGCCCGCCGCCGAGGTGCCGGCCACGCGGGTGGCGCAGAACGCGGTGCGCTACCTCAGCCGGCAGGCACCCGATGCCGCGCGCTGGTTCATCACGCTGCCCGACGATCGGCGCCAGGCCGCCACCGTGCGGTGGGTCTACAAGCCGGGCCAGGCGCCGCGCGATGCCGACGGCAAGCCGCGCCGGTTCGACAGCCGCTTGCTCGACCCGGCCACCGGCGCGCCGCTGCAGGCCGCGCGCGAGACCCGCGGCGGCGAGTTCCTGTACCGGCTGCATTTCGACCTGCACTACATGCCGGCCAGGTGGGCGCGCTGGATCGCCGGCTTCTGCGCCATGTTCATGCTGGTTGCCATCGTCAGCGGCGTCATCACGCACCGGCGCATCTTTGCCGACTTCTTCACGTTCCGGCGCGGCAAGGGCCAGCGATCCTGGCTCGATGCGCACAATGCGCTGGCGGTGCTGGCGCTGCCATTCCACCTGATGATCACCTACACGGGGCTGGTCACGCTGCTGTTCATGTATATGCCCTGGGGCATCGAGGCCGCCTATCGCGGCGGCGAGCGCGCTTTCCAGGCCGAGGCGATGCTGCGTCCGCGGCCAGCCAGCGCAGCGGGCACGCCCGCCGCGCTGGCAAGCGTGGCAGACATGGTGGCGCAGGCGGAGCGCCGCTGGCAGGGGGCCGCGCCGCGGCGCATCACCGTGAACCTGCCGGGCGATGCCAATGCCACCGTGGCGCTGACCCGTGCCGAGCCGACCACGCTGGCACACGATGCGTCCACGCTTGAATTCTCCGGCACCAGCGGCGCCATGCTGCGCGCGTACGCGGAAGACAAGTCAGCGGCAGAGCTGACGCGCAGCGTCATGACCGGCCTGCATATCGCCGGCTTTGCTTCACCAGGCCTGCGCGCGCTGTTCTTCCTGTGCGGCCTTGCCGGAACCGCCATGGTGGCTACCGGGGCGATCCTGTGGGCGGTACGCACGCGCCAGCAGCAGGCCAAGGCGCTGGCTGCAGGTGCTCGGCCCGGCGTTGGCCTGCGCCTGGTCGAGGCGCTGAACATCGGCGCCATCGCCGGCCTGCCGATTGCCTTTGCCAGCTACTTCTGGGCCAACCGCCTGTTGCCGGTGGAACTGGCGCAGCGGCCTGAAGCGGAGGTCCGCTGGTTCTTCATCGCCTGGGCCGCCTGCGCGCTGCTGGCGCTGCTGCGTCCCGCGCGTGGCATGTGGCGCGCGCAGTTGTGGGTGGGTGCGGCGCTGTTCGGGGGCGTCCCGGTGCTCAACGCCCTGACCACCGGATCGCACCTGGGCGTGACCTTGATGCAGGGGCGCGGGCCGGCGGCGGTGGCTGGCTTCGACCTGGTGACGCTGACGCTCGGTATCGCGCTGGCAGCCGCGGCCTGGATGGTCGGACGCGGGCAGCCGGCACCGCGGCGCACGTCACGCCAGCCGCAGAAGGTGGCCGAAGTGGCTGCCGTCACGCAGGAGCCCGCATGAGCATGAATATGCTGGCTGCCTTCGCACTGTCGCTGTCAGGATTCGCCGCACTGGCGCTGTCGCTTGACCGCCACCATGCCGATATCCATGGCCGCGGCAGCATGCCGTCGCGGCGCTCGGTGGCTGGGCTGCGCGCGGCGGGTGCCGGCGCGCTCGCGCTAACCTGGTCGCTCCACGTTGCTGCCGACGGCGGGCCGCTGGGAACGGTGTCGTGGCTTGGCACGCTGACCGCCAGCGCGTTTGCCGTGGCGCTGGGCCTGTCCTATGCGCCACGCGCGGTGCAGCGCCTGCTGCCGGGCGTGGCGGGTATCGGCCTGGCCGCGCTGGCCGCGCGCTGGCTGCTTGCAACCTGGATGTAGCCCCTGCGCAGCCTTACAGCGGCGGGGGCACCCAGTACGGATCGCGGCCGTAGTACTCGTGCAGCGACTTGCCCCACTGGGGATCGGCCATGCTCGGCCAGCTGTCCTTGTTGAAGCCCGGTGCGGATTTGAGCCGGTCTGCCGTCACCGCAATCCGGAAGCATTTCTCGTCGGTGTCCATGACCAGTGCATTCCATGGGATGGCGTGCAGCGTGTCGCCAATGCCGAGGAAGCCGCCGGTGGTCAGCACCGCGTAGGCGATGCGGCCGTGCGGCACATCCAGCATGATCTCGGAAATCTTGCCGACGTGTTCGCCATCGGATGAATAGGCCTTGGTGCCGTCAAGGCTCGATGCCGCCATCACTTCAGGGCCCGGGCCTTCGCCCACGCCTGAACCGATGATGGCCGCGCCTTCACTGGTGGGAGGTTGGTTCGGCATGCTGTGCTCCTTGTCGCAGGACGTTGGAATGCATGGCATGCGCAATGACCATGCCTGCGCCGTTTGTGGCGCCGTACGCATGGGGCTGAAGTTGCCGGCTGCCGCCGTGGTAATTCTTTCGCGCGGCATGGAAAAAAAGGCGCGTCAGCATGGCGCCGCGTGCCTTCCTGCAGCGGCACCCGGTGGTGCCGCCGCGATCCTCAGAAGTGATGCCGCATGCCGAGCATGACGCCCACGCGCGTGGTCCTGTCCACGCCCGCGGCGGGCGCGCCGGCCCAGTATTCGGTCTCGCGTCCGACCGCGCCGCCGCGCGCGTGCACGGCATCGGCTTCCAGGTATACGCTGGTGCGCTTGGACAACGCATAGTCGGCCACCACGGCGATGCTGTCGGCGTTGCCGCTGCCCAGCAGCGCCGGCACGTCCTGGAACTGCGTGGTCACGTTGCCGCCCTGCCAGTAGCGGTAGTAGGCGCCCGAGACGTGCAGCGCCGGCGTGAGCTGGTAGCCGAGGCCGGCAAAGGCAATATTGAAGCGAGCGTCGCCCGCCGATTCGCGCCGGCCCATGTGCCCGAGGTAGGCCGTGGCCTTGCCGAAAGCGTAGGAGCCGCCCACCGAGTAGTTGCGCACGGTGTTGCCGCCGTCGGCGCTCTTGCGCTGGTCATAGGCCGCGCCCAGCGCCAGTGCGCCCTGCTGGAACATCAGCCCGCCCCCCAGCGTGATGCCGCGCGCCAGGCTGCCGGGCTGCTCGCCGGTGCCATAGTCCAACTGCAGCGTGAACGGTCCTGCGGTCTTCTTGTAGACCATGCTGTTGTTGATGCGGTAGTCCTGGAAGAAGATGTCGCCGCCGATATACAGCGGGTCGGACCAGAAATTGCCCCAGCCCTGGTCCAGCGGATTGAAGGCCCAGCCAATATTGTTCAGCGCGTTGTACTGGCGCCCGAAGGTCAGGCTGCCCCAGTCGCCGGAAAGTCCCGCATAGGCCTGGCGCCCGAACAGCGTGTTGTAGCTGGAGCGGCCGTCGTCGCTGCCGATGCCGGCCTCGAGCCGGAAGATGGCGTGGTTGCCGCCGCCCAGGTCTTCATCGCCCTTCAGGCCGAAGCGGCTGCCGACCATGCCGCCGGAGACCAGTGCGGCCTGGCCGTTGTGGTGGCCATCCAGGTTGGAGGTGTAGCGCACGGCGGAGCTGGCGATGCCGTACAGGGTCACGCCTGGCTCGGCGTGGGCGTTGGTGCCGGCGAGGGCGGCAAGGGCGACGAAAGGCAAAAGCCCGGCCGCCAGCAGCCAGTGGCTGGCTGTCTGGTTCATGGATTTCCTCCGGAAGTCCGACCCGCCCCGGTGCTTGCAGCGCGCCGGCGCGGATCCGTCAGGCCGATGGCCTGCGGGTTCCAGTCCCGCGCGGGGGCGCGCGGGTCGTCATCGGGCGCAGCGCAACGGACGCGCAGGGCCCGGGCGAAGGTCGAAGTGGGCGGCGATGCCTGGTTGGCGGCGAATGCCGGCAGTGTTGCCGGGCAAGCCTTGGGCAGCGCCGGTTGCCGGCGCCACGGGAGCGGCCCGAAGGCCATTGAGCGGGTTCGCCGGCGCCCACTTCGGCAGTCATGGCGGCCTGGGCCGATATGACTGGGGAGGCATGTTCCGGGTCGTCCCGGGTGCGGCGAACAGGCGCTAGTTTACCTGCATTGCGCAAATGCCCCCGGAAAGTGCGTCATCGGGCGCAGCGAGGCGGCGCGATCAGTTGCCGGCAGCGGTGGCCGGCGCATCGCGCGACAGGCCCAGGATCCAGTTGCGGAAGGCCGCCAGCGCTTCGGATTCGGGCCGGCCCTCCGGATAGGCGAAGTAGTAGCCCTGCTGTTCGTCCAGCATGCCCGCCAGCGGGATTACCAGCTGGCCGGTCTGCAGCTCGCGCTCGATCAGCAGGCGCGGCGCCAGGCCGATGCCAAGCCCGGCCGTAGCGGCGGCCGTCATCATCGTGAACAGCTCGTAGCGCGGCCCGCGCGAGGCGGCCAGGTCATAGGCCCAGCCCTGTGCCGCGTACCAGTCGCGCCAGGCGTTGGCGCGCGTGCTCAGGTGCAGGTGGCGGCAGCGCGCCAGGCTGGCGGCGTCGGTCACGGGATGCCCGGCCAGGAAGGCGGGGCTGCACACCGGCACCATGCCGCCTTCGCGGAAGATCACGCCGCCGCGCGTGCCGGGCCAGAACTGGTCGCCGAAATAAATCGCCGCGTCATAGGCGCATTCCTGGAACGAGAACGGCTGCGAGCGCGCCGCCAGGTTGACCGTCACATTGGGATGGCGCCGCGCAAAGTCCGGCAGGCGCGGGATCAGCCATTGGGTGGCAAAGGTGGGCACCACCGCCAGCTCCAGCGTGTAGCCCATGGCCCGGCCGGTGGTGATTTCCAGCGTGTCGCGCTGCAGGTGGTCCAGGTGCCGGCGAATGCGCGCGGCGTATTCGCGCCCGGTATCGGTCAGCTCCAGGCGCCGGCGCACGCGTGTGAACAGCGCCACGCCCAGGCGCTGCTCCAGCTGCGCCACCTGCCGCCCCACCGCGCTGTGCGTCAGCGCCAGCTCTGCCGCGGCGCGGGTAAAGCTGCCCAGCCGCGCCGAGGCCTCGAAGGCCTGCAGCGCGCCCAGGTTGGGGATGTCGTTTCTCATGGGACTGCGAGGGAAGGAAGGCTGACAGTATAAACAGCGGCGCCAGGCCGCACCGCTACCGCGGTCGTGCGCCGCACGCACAACGTTGTGCGCAATGCGCGCTTGTGCGCGCCATGGGGGTGCCCCTATCCTGCCCCGCGTATCGTCGCCAGCCCGGCTGCCATCCCAGTGCTCACCTGTTTGTGCCCATGACCTCCAATCTCTCCACGCTTCTCACCGCCAACGTCGGCGCCGCCCGCGCCGCGCAACTGCTCGCGCTGGTCACCTTGCCCGCGGATTTGCCGCAGGCCCCGCAGGGCCGTGCCAGCCGCGCGGAAATCGCCCAGGCCCTGAACATGGTGCTGTTCGGCGGCATCCTCGAGCGCGTGCCGAGCGGCCGCGCCTACACCGACGACGTTGCCGCCGCCGGCGGCAAGGTCACTTTCGACCACGGCGCGCTGCGCACGGTCAAGTGGCGCGACAACGGCGCGCTGCCCGAAGGCGAGGCCGCCTTCACCCGCATCCTGCGCCCGCTCGGCTACGTGCTCAACGGCACCTATCCGCTGGACCGCATCGGCATGACCGGTCGCTCATACGCGCATGCCGACGCGCCCGAGGGCATCGCCCAGTTCTTCCTCAGCGAATTCCATCCGGAACGCTTCAGCGACGCCTTCCGCGCCGCCGTCAGCCGCGTCACCGGCACCTCCGCCGACCCGCTCACGCCGCGCGCGCAGACCCTGCTGTGGCAACTGGAGCGCGACGGCGCGCTGGACCTGGCCGACGGCGCCGAGCTGGTCGGCCTGCTGGTGCCATGCTTCGAGCGCCAGCACGCCACCCCGAGCCTGGCCGACTATGAAACGCTGCTCAGTGAATCGGCCGAGATGGCCTGGGTCGCCACCGAAGGCAACGCCTTCAACCACGCCACCGACCGCGTCGACGACGTGTTCGCGCTCGCCGAGCAGCAGAAGCAGCTGGGCCGGCCGATGAAGGACAGGGTCGAAGTCTCGCGCAGCGGCCGCGTCAAGCAGACCGCGTTCCGCGCGGATACGGTGCGCCGCGCCTTCGTCGGCGCGCACGGCGAGACGGTGGAGCGGGACGTGCCGGGATCGTTCTACGAGTTCATCACGCGCGATCGCTTTGCCGATGAAGCGGCAGCGCCGCAGCGTTATGACCTGGGGTTTGATGCCGGGAATGCGCAGGGGATCTTCAAGATGACGGCGGCGGCCTGCTGATTGCGATGAAGGAGGAGGGCGCGGGCGCGTGGATGCGCCGGCCCTTTCCCTCGGCCCCTCTCCCGCACGCGGGGGAGGGGAGCAAACCATTGTTACCCCCGCTTCGTCGATATCACCGCCTCAGCCACATTGGCCGGCGCCTCGGCATAGTGCTTGAACTCCATCGTGTACGTCGCGCGCCCCTGCGTCAGCGAGCGCAGCGTGGTGGAGTAGCCGAACATGGTTGCCAGCGGCACCTCGGCGCGCACGATCTTGCCGCCGCCACCGGCGATGTCTTCCATGCCGTGCACCATTCCGCGTCGTGACGACAGATCGCCCATCACGTTGCCGGTGAATTCCTCAGGCGTTTCCACCTCGACGGCCATCATCGGCTCCAGCAGGACGGGCCTGGCCCGGCGCATGCCTTCCTTGAACGCCATCGAGCCGGCCATGCGGAATGCGTTCTCGTTCGAGTCGACGTCATGGTAGGAGCCGAACACCAGCGTGGCCTTGATGTCGACGATCGGGTAGCCGGCCAGCACGCCTGACTGCAGGGTCTCGCGGATGCCCTTGTCCACCGCGGGGATGAACTCGCGCGGCACCACGCCGCCCTTGATGGCATCGACGAACTCATAGCCGCCGCCGTGCGGCATCGGCTCGAGGTTGAGCACCACGTGGCCGTACTGGCCGCGTCCGCCCGATTGCTTGATGAACTTGCCTTCCACGTCCTTGACCGGCTGGCGGATGGTCTCGCGGTAGGCCACCTGGGGCTTGCCGACCGATGCCTCCACGCCGAACTCGCGCCGCATGCGGTCGACCAGGATTTCCAGGTGCAGCTCGCCCATGCCGGAGATGATGGTCTGGCCGGATTCCTCGTCCGTGGTCACGCGGAAGGACGGGTCTTCCTGCGCAAGGCGGTTCAGCGCAATGCCCATCTTTTCCTGGTCGGCCTTGGTCCTGGGCTCCACTGCCTGCGAGATCACCGGTTCCGGGAAGCTCATGCGCTCCAGGATGATGACCTTGTCGGGGTCGCACAGGGTGTCGCCGGTGGTCGCTTCTTTCAGGCCGACGGCCGCGGCGATGTCGCCGGCGCGCACTTCCTTGATCTCCTGGCGCACGTTGGCGTGCATCTGCAGGATGCGGCCCAGGCGCTCGCGCTTGGCCTTGACCGGGTTGTAGACGGTGTCGCCGGATTTGACCACGCCGGAATAGACGCGGAAGAAGATCAGCTGGCCGACAAAGGGGTCGGTCATGATCTTGAACGCCAGCGCGGCAAACGGCTCGTCGTCGTTGGGATGGCGTTCGGCTTCGCGGTCGTCTTCGGTGTGGCCCAGGATGGCCGGCACGTCGGCGGGCGAGGGCAGGTAGTCGATGACCGCGTCCAGCATGCTCTGCACGCCCTTGTTCTTGAAGGCGCTGCCGCACAGCATCGGCACGATCTCGTTGGCGATGGTGCGCTTGCGCAGGCCGCGCTTGATCTGCTCCTCGGTCAGCGGCTCGCCCGACAGGTACTGGTTGAGCAGCGTCTCGTCGGCCTCGGCGGCGGCTTCGACCATCTTGTCGCGCCATTCCTGTGCGGTCGCCAGCAGGTCCGCCGGGATGTCCTGGTAGGCAAAGCGCACGCCCTGGCTGGCATCGTCCCAGACGATGGCCTTCATCTTGACCAGGTCGACCACGCCCTGGAAATGGTCCTCGGCGCCCAGCGGGATCTGGATCGGCACGGCGCGGCCCTTGAGGCGGTCGGCGATCTGCGTCTGCACGCGGAAGAAGTCGGCGCCGACGCGGTCCATCTTATTGACGAAGGCAATGCGCGGCACCGCGTACTTGTTGGCCTGGCGCCAGACCGTCTCGGACTGTGGCTGCACGCCGCCGACGGCGTCGTAGACCATGCAGGCGCCGTCAAGCACGCGCATGGAGCGCTCGACTTCGATGGTGAAGTCGACGTGTCCCGGCGTATCGATGATGTTGATGCGGTGTTCGGGGTAGTTGCCGGCCATGCCCTTCCAGAAGGCAGTGGTGGCGGCCGACGTGATGGTGATGCCGCGCTCCTGCTCCTGCTCCATCCAGTCCATGGTGGCCGCGCCATCGTGCACTTCGCCCAGCTTGTGGTTGACGCCCGTGTAGAACAGGATCCGTTCGGTCGTCGTGGTCTTGCCGGCGTCGATATGCGCGCTGATGCCGATGTTGCGGTAGCGCTCGATGGGGGTCTTGCGAGGCACAGTGTTCTCCATGGATGAAACACGCTTGAATAGAGTAGCACCACTGGCTGTTTGCCGTTGTCCCTGCCGTGCGCAGGGGCAACACCGCCACGGCCCCGTGCTCCGGCATGAGCGCGTGTCTGAGGCGGGCCTAGGATTCGGCCTCATGCGAAACCGATTTCTCCCATCCTGCCAGCGTCCGCGGCTCCCTATACTGGCGCAGCATCGCGCCCCGCGTGTCAATCGCCCTGCCATCCCATGCCCGGGCAGAATGCGCGCCGTCGCCGATGCGTTCCCGGACTACGAAGCCACGCATGACAACCATCCTGATCGTTGACGACCATCCGGCGATGCGGCTGGTGCTCAGGCACCATCTGCTGCAGCTGCTTGGCGTAGACGAGGTGATCGAAGCAGACAACGGACAGTGCGCCATCGAGCTGGTGCGCGCGCGCACGCCGGACCTCGTGCTGCTCGACCTGGACATCCCGCGCTCCAGCGGGCTGGATGTGGCGCCGCGCCTGCGCGCGATCCATCCGCAGGTGCGCATTCTGGTGGTGACGGCGCTGGACCCGGCGGTGTTCATCAGCCGGTCATGGCAGGCCGGTGCGCAGGGCTTCGTCAGCAAGACCCAGGACATCAAGGAAATCCTGCGTGCGGTCGAGGCGGTGCTGGCGGGCTATACCGTGTTCCCGGTGCTCAGCCGCGGCGGCGCGCCGCGCCAGGCCATGTCGGCGGATGAGGAGATCCTGCGGCGCCTTTCCGACAAGGAACTGGTGGTGCTGCAGATGCTGGCGCGCGGCATGTCCTACAAGGCCATCAGCGCCAGCCTCTTTATCAGCAACAAGACCGTGAGCAGCTACAAGGCACGCATCATGGGTAAGCTGCAGGTCTCGTCCCTGGTGGAGCTGGTGGACTTTGCGCGGCGTTGCCGGCTGACCCCCTGATCTCGGTCCATATCATTAGACATCGTATGACTTGGCGGCCGCACCCATCCAGTGCGCGCGCGTCGCTCAGCCTTGGGCGCCGGCCGGCGCCGAGGCCTTGCGCAGCCGTTCGCGGCTGTTGGTCAGGTGCATGCGCATGGCGGCCTTGGCCCCGTCCGGGTCGCGGCGCTCGATCGCGTCGTAGATGTTCTCGTGCTCGATGCTGACGCGGTCCAGGTACTGCTCGCGCTCGGGCGTGCTGACCTGCAGGCGGCTGCGCGGGATCACCATGGTGCCCAGGTGGCCCATGATGTCGGTGAAATAGCGGTTGCCGGTGGCGCGTGCAATCGCCAGGTGGAAGGCAAAATCGCTCTCCACGGCGTCGTTGCCGGCGCCGGCACTGCGCTTGAGCTCGTCCAGCGCCTGGCGCATCGCGGCCAGCTGCGCGTCGGTGCGGCGCGACGCGGCCAGGCCCGCGGCCTCGGCCTCAAGGCTGACGCGGAATTCCAGCATCGCCATCACATCCATGGCCGTGCCCAGCGCGTCCGGCCCGATGCGGAAGGGCGAGGGCGCCTCGGCCGCGCGCGCCAGCACGAAGGTGCCGATGCCGTGGCGCGTCTCGACCAGGCCGCTGGCCTGCAGCCGCGACAGTGCCTCGCGCACCACGGTGCGGCTGACCCCCATCGACGCCATGATCTCCGACTCGGTCGGCAGCTTGTTGCCGGGCTTGAGCTGGCCCTGGCGGATTTCTTCGCCAAGGGCTTGCACCACTTCTTCGGCAAGCGTGCGGCCGCGGCGGCGCAGCGGCGCAGAAACGGGCGGAACGGACTGGGCGGAGGTGGAGTTCGGCATGGTGGATACGGGCGGGGTTTCCCGGACTTGACCGGTTCGAGATGGCCTCATTATACTGGGTTATCAGTCATATGATGACAGATAACATACGCGAAGTGATGGTCCAGTGAACAATACTGCGCCCGCCATCGGAAATGCCGGAGACAACCCTGAGATGACCCCAACCGCCGCCCCCATGGCGTCCGCCCACACCCCGGTCGTGACCGAACTGACCGTGGTGCCCGTGGCCGGGCATGACAGCATGCTGATGAACCTGTCCGGCGCCCATGGCCCGTACTTCACTCGCAATATCGTGATCGTGCGCGACAGCGCCGGCCACACCGGCGTGGGCGAGGTCCCGGGCGGCGAGGGCATCCGCCAGACGCTGGAAGACGCGCGGCCGCTGCTGGTGGGCCAGCCCATCGGCCAGTACCAGTCCATCCTGAACCGCGTGCGCGCGGCATTCGCCAGCCGCGATGCCGGCGGCCGCGGCCTGCAGACCTTTGACCTGCGCATCACCATCCATGCGGTGACGGCGCTCGAGGCGGCGCTGCTCGACCTGCTCGGCCAGCACCTCGAGGTGCCGGTGGCCGCACTGCTCGGCGAAGGCCAGCAGCGCGACGCCGTGGAGATGCTCGGCTACCTGTTCTATATCGGCGATCGCCAGCGCACCACGCTGGACTACCGCACCGAGCCCGATGCCGACAACGCGTGGTTCCGCCTGCGCAATGAAGGGGCGATGACGCCCGAGGGCGTGGTGCGCCTGGCCGAAGCCGCTTACGAGCGCTATGGATTCAACGACTTCAAGCTCAAGGGCGGCGTGCTGAGCGGCGACGAAGAGATGGAAGCGATCCTGGCGCTGGCCGAACGCTTCCCGAAGGCGCGCATAACGCTGGATCCCAACGGCGCCTGGTCGCTGGCAGAGGCCGTGCGCCTGTGCCGCGACAAGCGCGGCGTGCTGGCCTATGCCGAAGACCCGTGCGGCGCCGAAGACGGCTATTCCGGGCGCGAGATCATGGCCGAATTCCGCACTGCCACCGGCCTGCCCACCGCCACCAACATGATCGCCACCGACTGGCGCCAGATGGGGCACGCCGTGCGGCTGCAGTCGGTCGACATCCCGCTGGCCGACCCGCACTTCTGGACCATGCAGGGCTCGGTGCGCGTGGCGCAGATGTGCGCCGAATGGGGCCTGACCTGGGGCTCGCACTCGAACAACCACTTCGATATTTCGCTGGCGATGTTCACCCACGTGGCCGCCGCCGCGCCGGGGCGCGTCACTGCCATCGACACGCACTGGATCTGGCAGGACGGCGAAAACCTGACCCGCAACCCGCTGCGGATCGAAGGCGGCCTGGTGCAGGTGCCCAAGACCCCGGGCCTGGGCGTGGAGCTCGACATGGATGCCCTGGCGCGCGCGCACGAGCTGTACCAGCGCAAGGGCCTGGGCGCACGCGACGATGCCGCGGCGATGCAATTCCTGATCCCCGGCTGGAAGTTCAACAACAAGGCGCCCTGCATGGTGCGCTGACGCAGTACCGGCAACGCCCAACCGGCCGCTGCCGTGATCGGCACGGCTGGCTGATCTGATAAAGACACTGCAGGAGACAACGATGTACACGTTCCAACGCCAGCGCGCCCTGCGCCTGCCTCACTGGCTGCGCGCCTTTGCGCTCGGCTCTGTCGTCACGGTGGCGGCCCTGACCGTGAGCGCCGCCGCATACGCCGCGCCACAGGAGTGGCCGCAACGCCCGGTATCGGTGGTGGTGCCGTTCCCGCCGGGTGGCTCCAGCGACGCCATCGCGCGCATGCTGACCGTGCCGCTCAATGAAAAGCTGGGCCAGCCCTTCGTCATCGACAACCGCCCCGGCGCGACCGGCGCCATCGGCGCCACCTTCGTCAAGCGCGCGCCGGCGGACGGCTACACCATGATGGTGGCGTCGATCGGCGTGTATGCTGTGAACCCGTTCCTGCAGAAGAACCTGGCCTATGACCCGGCCAAGGACTTCGACCTGCTGACCGTGGCGGTGCGCGCGCCCAACGTGCTGGTGGCCAATCCGCAGTTCCCGGCCAATACGCTGCAGGAACTGGTGGCCTACATGAAGAAGAATCCGGGCAAGGTCAGCTTTGCCTCGTCCGGCGCGGGCTCGTCCGACCACCTGACTGCTGCGCTGTTCTGGCAGAAGAGCGCCACCGACGGCCTGCACGTGCCCTACAAGGGCGGCAGCCCGGCCATCTCCGACCTGCTTGCCGGCCAGGTCGACGTGTCGTTCCAGAACGTCAACGCCGTGCTGCAGCACATCCGCACCGGCAAGCTCAAGGCCATGGCGGTGACCTCCGACAAGCGCTCGCCGGTGCTGCCCAATGTGCCGACCATGGCCGAGGCCGGCGTTAAGGACGTCGAGGTGTACTCGTGGCAGGGCGTTGCTGCGCCGCGCGGCCTGCCGCCCGAGGTGAAGAGCCGCCTGCACGGCGCCCTGGTGTCGTCGCTGAACGACCCGAAGATGCGCCAGAAGCTGTCCGAGAGCGGCTTCGAGGTGGTGGCCAACACGCCCGAGCAGTTCAACCAGTTCGAGGCGCAGGAACTGCTGCGCTGGAAGACCGTGATCGAGAAGGGCAAGATCGCGCTGGACTGAAGCCATCGCACTGAACCCCAGACACTGCAGCACAGAACGCGCCGGGCATGCACGCATAGCGTGCCGCGCCGGCGCTCGCGTCATCGACAGGAGACAACAGCATGACCCAGGGACGCCGCACCTTCCTCAAGCAATCCTCCGCACTGGCCGCCGGCCTGGCAGCCGGTCCGCTCGCGGGCCTGTCCTCGGCGGCGCACGCCGGACCGGACTGGCCCACCCGCCCGATCCGCCTGGTGGTGCCGTACACCGCCGGCGGCTCGTCAGACATCATCGCGCGCCTGATCAGCAAGCAGCTGGGCGAGGCGCTGGGCCAGTCAGTGGTGGTGGACAACCGCCCCGGTGCCAACGGCAACGTCGGCGCGGCACTGGTCGCGCAGGCCACCGACAACCACACGCTGATGCTGTGCGATATCGGCGCGCTGGCGATCAGCCCGTCGGTCTATACCAAGCTGACCTTCAATATCGCCAAGGACCTCAAGCCGGTGTCGATGCTGGCCTACTCGCCGCACCTGCTGGTGGTGCATCCGTCGGTGCAGGCGGCCAGCGTGAAGGAACTGGTGGCGCTGTCGCAGCGCAGCCAGCTCAACTTCGCCGTGACCGCCATCGGCAGCGCGCCGCACCTGGCCGGCGTGGCGGTGGAGCAGGCCACCGGCGCCAAGTGGCAATACGTACCCTACAAGGGCGGCTCGCAGGCCATTGCCGATACCGTGGGCGGCAGCGCCCAGGTGCTGATGAACGGTATGCTGGCCACGCTGCCGCACGTGCAGTCGGGCAAGCTCAAGCTGATCGCCCAGTCCAAGCGCACGCGCATGCCGCTGCTGCAGAACGTGCCGACCATCGCCGAGCAGGGCGTGCCGAATTTTGAATCCGGGACGTGGCAGGGCGTGATGGCTCCGGCCAGCATGCCCGATGCGATGGTGGCGCGCCTCAGCGGCGAGCTGATCCGCATCATCCGCGCGCCGGATCTGCGCGCGCAGCTGGTGGCCCAGGGGGCGGAGGTGGTGACGATGACGCCCGGGGAGACCGGGAAGTTCTTTGTTGCCGAGCAGGCGCGATGGGCGGGGGTGGTGAAGCAGGCGGGGATCAAGCTGGAGGCTTGATCTGGGCTCGCGGGCCGTAGCTGGTTCTTCGCAGATTTGCGGAGTGTTTTTGTTGTTGCCAAGGGCGACAACCGACCGCATGGCAACAAGCCAAAGCAGGGCTTCCCAAATCTAGCGAAGACCCCCCAATAAGAAAAAAGCCCCGCGCACTGCGGGGCCTGCGCGATCAACCCTTCACCGCTTCCGGCAACAACGCCTGCGGCAGGTTCTGATAACAAACCGGCCGCAAGAACCGGTCAATCGCCGTCGCTCCCACTGAAGTCGAACGCGCATCCGAAGTCGCCGGGAACGGCCCGCCATGCACCATCGCATAGGCAACCTCGACCCCAGTCGGGTAGCCATTGCACAGCACCCGCCCGGCCTTGCGTTCCAGCACCGGCAGCAGGCGCCGCGCGGCCGCGTGGTCGGCATCGTCGAGCTGCATCGTCGCCGTCAGCTGGCCTTCAAGCTGTCGCGCCACCGCCAGCATCTCTTCGAGATCGCGGCATACCACCAGCACCGTCGACGGCCCGAACACCTCGGCCTGCATCCGGTGATCCGCCATGAACTGCGCCGCGGTGGTCTCGAACATTACTGGCCGCGCCTGGTTGGCCCCGTTGCCGTCGACGCCATCGCCAATGCGTTGCAGGCCGTCGAGCGACGACAGCTGCGCCACGCCTTGCTCAAAGGCGGCATGGATTCCGGGCGTCAGCATGGTCGCCGCCGGCTTGCCTTGCAGCGCGCCGAGCGCCGCGGCGCGGAACTTGTCGAGCGCGGGGCCTTCAATGCCGATCACCAGCCCGGGGTTGGTACAGAACTGGCCGACGCCCATCACCAGCGAATCCACCAGCTGGCGGCCGATGTCCTCGCCGCGCGCATCGAGCGCCGCGGGCAGCAGGAACACCGGATTGATGCTGCTCATCTCCGCATACACCGGGATCGGCTGCGGGCGGCGCTGGGCGGCCTGCATCAGCGCCAGGCCGCCGGCGCGCGAGCCGGTGAAGCCCACCGCCTGGATTGCCGGATGCGTGACCAGTGCCGTGCCGATGGCATTGCCCGCCCCGACCAGCAGCGAGAACACGCCTTCGGGCAGGCCCGCGTCCTGCACGGCCTGCTGGATCACGCGCCCCACCAGTTCCGACGTGCCCAGGTGCGCCGGGTGCGCCTTGACCACGACCGGGCAGCCCGCGGCCAGCGCCGAGGCAGTGTCGCCGCCGGCCACGGAGAACGCCAGCGGGAAGTTGCTGGCGCCGAACACTGCTACCGGACCGATGGCGATGCGCTGCATGCGCAGGTCCGGGCGCGGCGGGTTGCGCTCGGGCAGTGCGGGGTCGAAGGTGGCCTGCTGCCAGCGGCCTTCGCGCAGCACGGTGGCGAACAGGCGCAGCTGGCCGGCGGTGCGGCCGCGCTCGCCCTGCAGGCGCGCGACCGGCAGCGCGCTTTCCAGGTGGGCGCGTTCGATCAGCGTGTCGCCGAGCGCCTCGATGCCGGTGGCGATGGCTTCGAGCAAGGCCGCGCGCTGCTCTGGCGTGGTGTTGCGGTAGGTGTCGAAAGCGGCTTCGGCCAGCGCACAGGCGCGCTCGACCTCGGCCTGGCCGCCGCCATGGAAGTCAGGGCCCAGGGCTTCGCCGGTGGCGGGATTGATGGCCTGCAGCAGGGCTTCGGTGCCGCGCACGGCTTGCGCGCCGATCAGCATGTCGCCGGTGATGTGCATGGAAGGATTCCTTGTCAGCGTTTGGAACGGGAACGCCGGCCGGAGGGCAAGTGCCCCGCGGCCGGCCTGTCGATATGCAATGCGAGGGCGGCTTGCTTGCCGCTTACTGCGGGCCGAGCTTGTTGATCAGCGCGCCCAGCATCTCCATCTCCTCGCCGGTCAGGTCGGTCAGCGGCGCGCGCACCGGGCCGCCGTCGTGGCCGACCAGTCGGGCGCCGGCCTTGACGATGCTCACGGCATAGCCGGCCTTGCGGTTGCGGATGGCCAGGTAGGGCAGGAAGAAGTTGTCGAGCAGGCGGCCCACGGTGTCGTGGTCATCCGCGGCGATGGCGCGGTAGAAGTCCATCGCGGTCTCGGGGATGAAGTTGAACACTGCCGACGAATACACCGGCACGCCCAGCGCCTTGTAGGCCGCGGCATAGACCTCGGCCGTGGGCAGGCCGCCGAGGTAGGAGAAGCGGTCGCCCAGCTTGCGGCGGATGCTGACCATGGCCTCGATGTCGCCCACGCCGTCCTTGAAGCCGACCAGGTTGGGGCAGCGCTCGGCCAGGCGCGCGAGTTGCGTCGCATCCAGCTTCGAGTTGGCGCGGTTGTAGACGATCACGCCGATATCCACCGACTTGCAGACCTGCTCCACGTGGGCGGCGATGCCGTCCTGGCTGGCTTCGGTCAGGTAGTGCGGCAGCAACAGCAAGCCGGCCGCGCCCAGGCGCTGGGCTTCCTGCGCGTAGGCGATGGCGGTGCGGGTCGGGCCGCCGGCGCCGGCCAGGATCGGCACCTTGCCGGCGCAGGTGCGCACGGCGGTGTCGACCACGGCCGAGTAGTCCTGCGGTGTCAGCGAGAAGAACTCGCCGGTGCCGCCCGCAGCGAACAGAGCGGTGGCGCCGTAGGGGGCCAGCCACTCCAGCCGCGCGGCGTAGGACTGCGGCGCGAAGTCGCCCTGGGCGTCGAAGTCGGTGATGGGGAAGGACAGCAGGCCTTCGGAGATGATTTGCTTGAGTTCGTTGGGTGCGAGCATTGCGGCAATCCTGAGCGGGCCAGTGGCCCCGGGTGGCAGTGGCGGCTGACTGCGGCGGTGCAGATCATCCGAGTTATCAGTCATCGTATGACAAGGCTCTGGCGAAGGCAATAGGGCTTGTGATCATTCGGGGTTAACCGGGATGCGGCCGGCGTTTTCGCTGGAAAGCCCTGCCGGCGGGCAAAAAGGGACAGAAACATGCCGTCTGGGGCACTTCAAGCATGGATGGCGCGGCCGTCCTACCGTGGAGCTCCGGTGGGGCAGCCGTGTAATGTTGTAGGACAACGTAAGTCGGAGTGGTTTCTGCCAGCGCGCCTGCCACTCAGGAAATTTGAAACACCCATGCAAAGCTGCCGGTGCACGGGCCCCCGGCGACTGGCACACTGGCATCCTGGACTGACGGGGAGAACATGGTGGGAGAGTTACAGGCCTTGCTGGAAAACCACGGGCTGATGCTGGTGTTCCTGAACGTGCTGGTCGAGCAGGCCGGGCTGCCGGTGCCGGCCTACCCGATGCTGTTCGTCGCCGGCGCGCTGGGCATGCAGGAGACCGGGCCGTCGATCGGCGCGGTGCTGGCTGCGGTGATCTTTGCCTGCCTGATTGCCGATACCGGCTGGTACTTCGCCGGGCGCCGGCTGGGGCAGCCGATGCTGCGCACGATCTGCCGGGTATCGATTTCGCAGGACTCGTGCATCCGCCAGACCCAGTCGCTCTACCTGCGCGTGGGGCCGCGCTCGCTGGTGATCGCCAAGCTGCTGCCCGGTGCCGGGGCCTTGTCCACCGCGATGGCGGGCATGACCGGCACGCCGTTGCCGGTGTTCCTGTTCTATGACGCCATCGGCGCGCTGGTCTGGGCTGGCAGCGCCTTGCTGATCGGCGTGGTGTTCAGTGATTTTATCGATGCCATCCTGGAGGCGTTCAGCGCCTACGGGCATATGGCCGTGGTGGGGCTGTTGGTGGCGTTCGCGCTGTTCCTGGCGTGGCGCTGGTGGCGCCGCTTCCGGCTGCTGCGCCGCACGCGGCGCGTGCCGCGCATGACGGTGGATGAGCTGGAAGCGCGCCGGCTCGCCGGCAGCCTGCCGGTGGTGATCGACGTGCGCGCCCACGGCGACACGCCGATGGAGCGCATCCCCGGCTCGGTGGTGCTCGACATGCAGGGCGCGCTGGACAGCCTGGACGCGCTGGGGGTGCCGCACGCCGGGGCCGACATCGTGGTCTATTGCGCCTGCCCCAATGAACTGTCCGCCGCGCTGCTGGCCGAGCGCCTGCGCGTGGCCGGCTACCCGAAGACCTGGGCGCTGGCCGGCGGCTTCGACGAATGGAAGCGGCGCCACGGCGGCACCGCCCCGACCGAGGCGGCCAACCAGCCAGGGCCGGCCGAAGCCGCCTGAACCTGCCAGGCCGCCGGCGCTGCGCTCAGCGCTTGCCCGCGGTCTGGAATACCGACAGGTCCGGGTAGACGGCGCGGATCTTCTCCCATTCGGCGGCATTGAAGAACTGACACTTGCCGGCGCCGAAGCGCTTGGACACCTCCACGCAGAAGCGCACGGCTTCAGCGATGTCGATCTCATGGTTGGCCGAGGTCGCGCTGCCCGACACCACCGACCGCGCCGTCACCGCCACGCCGACCACCGGCGCCCGGGTGGCCACGTGCGGCTGCATGATGCTGTTGAAGTGGTACAGGCCGTTGTGGTACGGCGTGATGTCCTGCTGCGAGATCGGGAAGGTCACCGCCGGGCAGCCGGTGGTGGACTCCATGGTCGCCACCAGGTCCGGCGCCACGCGCAGGATGTAGCCCTGCATCGCCGTCGGCGAAATCGCAAAGCCGCGGTGCTTGATGATGCTGTTGCCCTTGGAGGCATCGATCGACAGGATCGCGTCCATCTCCGGCAGCACCTGGTAGTCGTTCATGGTGTCGGACGAGACCGGCATGCCCATGAACGGCACCGGGTCGTGCGGCTGCATCGAGACATTGGTCGACAGGTGCGTGGTCACGATCACGTCGCCCGCCAGGTGGTCGTCGCGCGCCTTCATCTGCGCCAGCTTGAGCGCCACCGCCAGGCAGCCGATCGGGCCGTCGGCGTCAGACACCAGCCCCACCAGTTCCGGGCGCGCGCCAATCGCGCCGTTGCGGCCGATCACGCCCAGCGTCGGCGCACTGCCGCCGCCACGCTTGCCCGTGGTGCCGGGGATCACGATGGTGATGAAGTCGGTGGTGTTGGCCGTGTTCTCGGGCGGGGCGTTGTGGATCGTGGTCACTTCCACGCTCACGCCGGCGCCGGCATAGGGCGCGAACAGTTCGCTGACGACCGCACCGTTGGCGTGCGGGCTGTCCAGGGCTTCATGAATGACCAGCGTCTGCTGCAGGGCCATGGCTTTCTCCAAAGGATGTGCCATGCCCGCTCGGCGCGGGCATGGCGTCTACGAAAAGTCAGAACTGGTGACGCAGGCCGGCCATGACCGTGGTCTGGTTGTCGCGCCCGTCCAGCGGCTTGCCGCTGCCGCCGGTCCAGTTGGTGGTGTTGTTGCCGAACAGGCCCGACCAGCCGCCGCGCACCCAGTCATAGGCCACCGCCAGGTAGGCATCGGTGCGCTTGCTGAACGCATAGCCGGCCACGCCGTATGCCGTGGTGCGGTTGCCGCTGAAGTTGTCGGCGCGGGTGCGGTTGTGCATCATGCTGGCGGTCAGCGTGACGTTGCCCGTGACGGCGTAGTTGGCGCCCAGCGTGAAGAAGTCGTCGCGCCGGCTGCTGCCGAAGACCGAGTTGATGGCGGCGCGGTTGGTGGCCGTGGCGGCGGTCGACATGCTGGTGATGGTGGCCGTGTCGGTGCCGCCCTTCGATGAATCGAAGGCGGCGTCGCGGTCGCTGTAGATGTAGTTGGCAAACAGGTTGGCGCGTCCGACCGCGGCCTTCAGGCCGGCCATGTAGATGCGCGCGGCGCGGCTCTGGCTGTCGCGGGTCTGCTGGAAGTCGCCGATGGCGGTGATCGGGCCGGCGGCGTACTTCAGGCCCAGCGACATCGACGAGGTCGCCTTGCTGTTGCCCGGGGTTTCGCCCAGCGCGTATTCGGCGATGACGGACACCGGGCCGAAGTTGCCGGTATAGCTGACGGCATTGTCATAGCGCTGGCCGGTCAGGTAAACCATCCAGGAGTTCGACGGCGCCGCGCCCACGCCGAGCGGATCGACGTAGTACAGCATGGTGTTGGCCGTGGTGTACTGCCGGCCCAGTGCCAGATCGCCCCACTGGTTGCCGATCTTCACGTAGGCCTGGCGCCCGAACAGCTGGCCCTGCTGGTCCAGCCTGCCGGTGTCGGCCAGGAAGCCGTTTTCCAGCACGAAGCCGGCTTTCACGCCGCCGCCCAGGTCCTCGGTGCCCTTCAGGCCGAAGCGGCTGCCCGACAGGAAGCCTTCGCCGCCCTGCTGCAGCCCGATCTGGGCATCGCCCGCCGGGTTCGAATGGGTCTGGTAGGTCAGCGCGGTGTCGATCACGCCGTACAGCGTCACCCCGGACCGCGCCATCGCGGCGGCCGGCAGGCCCAGCAGCAACGGCAGTGCCAGGCGGGCGGCGTGGCGAATGGTGTGGCTCATGTTGTTTTCTCCTCCAAAAGGCAAAAGGGAGCCCGCGCGGGCGGCACTGCGCGGCCCGCGGGGCGGTTTTCTCTTTGTTGTGCCCGGGACCGGCCCGGGTCAGTGCGTCAGCGGCTCATGGCAGTGCCGCCGGCTCAGGCAGCAAATCCCGGCCAGTCCTGCATCCCGGCCGGACCGGTGATCTGCGACAGCGGGAAGATCTCGCCCTCGCGAATCGTTTCGACCTTGCCTTTGGCCGGAAACCACAGCGCATGGCGCTCGCCCAGCACGGTGCCGCGGGTGCCGTCCGAGAACAGCGCCGAACCCTCCGGCAGCGCAAACACCTGCTCCGGCGCGTTGATGTGCAGGAACTCGGCCAGGCGCTCTTCGCGGCTTTCGCCGTTGTGGCCGGCGGGCTTGCCGCTGATGAAGTGCGGGTTGATCTGGAACGGCACCAGCCCCAGCGCGCGCAGCGACGGCGGCTGCACGATGGGCATGTCGTTGGTGGTGCGGATGGTCGGGCAGGCGACGTTGCTGCCGGCGCTCCAGCCCACATATGGCGTGCCCGCGCGCACCCTGGCGCGGATTGCGTCGACGATGCCGGCGTCGTACATGCGCTTGAGCAGCGCAAAGGTGTTGCCGCCGCCCACCGCGATGGCCTCGGCCTGCTCCACGGCGCGCAGCGGATCGGCGCTGTGGTGGATCGATTCGAGCGCGTAGCCCAGCGTCTCGAACACCGGCTTGACCATGCCTTCATAGGTGTCGAAGCTGAAGGTCACGCCGGCGAACGGCACGAACAGCACCTTGCGCGGCTCGCGCCTGAGCAGCGTGTGGATCTGCTCGCCGGCGTGCTCGAGGTAGCCGAGGTTGTCCTTGCGCGAGCTGCTCATCAGGAGGATGCGTTGGGTCATGTCTTGGTTTCCGTCAGGAGAGTCTGGTGAAGTTCAATGCGCGATCAGGCGATCGCGGCGCGGATCAGCGCGGCGACGCGGTCGATCTCTTCATGCGTGTTGAAGTAGTGCAGCGAGACGCGCGCCATGGTGGACACGCCATAGCGCGCCAGGATGGCGTCGGCCATGAAGTTGCCAGCCTCGATGATGCATTGCTGCGTTTCCAGCGCGGCGACGATGCGCGCCGGGTCCACGCCGCGCACATTGAACGGCACGATGCCGATGCGGTTGGCCACGTCGGCCGGGCCGTACAGCTCGAAGCCGGGGGTCGACGAGAACTTCGCCACCGCGTACTCGGTCAGGTCGCGCACACGCGCTTCGATGGCGTCGATGCCGATGGCGGCGGCGTAATCGATGGCGGTGCCCATGCCGAGGATCGCCGGCACGATCGGGCAGCCAGCCTCGAAGCGCCTGGCGCCAGCGACAAGGGACAGCGCGCCCGTGGCACGGTCATAGGCGCCGTTCCACCAGCCCA
Organism: Cupriavidus sp. FW305-27; assembly: GCF_058787995.1. Classification (NCBI taxonomy): domain Bacteria; kingdom Pseudomonadati; phylum Pseudomonadota; class Betaproteobacteria; order Burkholderiales; family Burkholderiaceae; genus Cupriavidus; species Cupriavidus sp. FW305-27. The sequence goes on along the minus strand of NZ_JBYTAG010000021.1, from coordinate 18,351 downwards.
CCAGCGCGGGCTCGACCTGCTCGATCAGCGCGCGGCGCACATACAGGAAGCCCGAGCCCTCGGTCGCGCGCAGCGCCTTGCGGCCGCAGCCTGCCAGGAAATCGCAGTCCAGCTCGGCCACGTCCGAGCGCAGCATGCCCACGCTCTGTGCCGCATTGACCAGCGACAGCACGCCATGGCGGCGCGCCAGCGCGCAGATCTGCGCGGCCGGCTGCACCGCACCCGTCGAATTGGGCAGGTGCGAGAAGGTGAGCAGGCGCGTGCGCGAGGTCACGGCGGCCTCGAACGCCGCGGGCGACAGCAGTCCTTCGGCATTGGCCGCGACCATCTTCACGACGATGCCGTGCGATTGCTCCAGCCGGCGCCAGGGCAGCAGGTTGCTCAGCATCTCGGTGTCAGCCACCAGCACTTCGTCACCGGCCTTCCAGGCGATGCCGCGCGCGACGATCGAGATGCTCTCGGTGGCGTTCTTGGTGAAGGCGACTTCGTCGGCGGCGCAGTTGAGCAGTCCGGCCAGCTTGCCGCGCACCGCTTCCACGCGCGCGTAGGTCTCTTTGCGGAAGGCCGGCAGGTAGATGCCGACGTGGCCGGTATCGAGCAGGTAGCTGCGCACGGTATCGAGCACCGCGTCGGGCGGCAACGAGGCCGCGGCGGTGTCGAGATAGATGGTGGAGGCCGTCAGCGGGGTGTCGGCGCGGATCGCCTGGATGGCTTGGATATCCATGGAACGTCTCGGGTAATGGCAGGCGGGACGCGGCGACCGCGCCCCGAGGTAAGACTCAGTTGCGCACTTACTTGCGCAGCTTGGTGACGGAGCCGAAGAAGCTGAACAGGGCGTCGCCGGCAATCACGCCGCCGGCGAAGGCGCTCATCTCGGCCACGTGCTTGTCGCCGCGCAGGCGCTGCAGCACGAAGCGGATCGCGAGGCCTGCCAGCACTGCCCAGCCGGCCAGCGGCGAGGCAATCAGCATGCCGGTGGAGAGCAGGATGCCAAGCTGGCGCCTGGAGCCGCCGATCAGCTGCAGCAGCGCGCCGGGGATGGCCCAGATCACCAGGTTGCGGGCAATCTCCGCCGACGAGCCCGCCTTGATCGAGGCCGCGTAGACGCGGTCCACCGGCGGGATCATGTTCTGCGCGAAGAAGGTGCCGTGGAACACCAGCACTACCATCGCGGCCACGGCAAAGCCGATCATCGCGGCCAGGAACTGCTGCTTGCGCCCGGCCAGCTCGGCCTCCATGTCGCGGCCTTCGCCGCGCAGCAGGTAGCCGGTCTTGAGGTCGTAGCCCATGTCGGCAAAGGCCGGGCCGGTGGCGGCGGAGAAACCCACCAGCACCGCCAGCGCCGTCGGCGGGAAGCCGATCAGGATGCCGATGGTCAGCGTGATCAGTGCCACCGCGAAGGCCGGGAACCAGCCCGAATGCATCGCCGCGATGCCGACGATCAGCTCATGCACATAGGCGGCAAAGGCGGCATAGAGCACGAACACCACCAGCATGCCCAGCGACATGTCCGAGACATGGCCGGCCAGCACCGAGATCAGCAGCGCAATCGCCAGGTAGATCAGGAAGCCGCCCGACAGGATGCGGCTGGCGCGCGAGGCCGGGACTTCGATGGTGCACGTGTCCGCGGCCGGGGCATGGCGCGCGCGGCGGATCTCATTGGCGACCTGGAACAGCGCGACGATGCCCGCGCCGATCATCAGCCCGTGCGGGATATAGGCCTTGGCGATGTCAATGCCGGTCAGCGCCACCGAATAGCCGCGCACCAGCAGGCCAATGCCGAACATGGTCAGTGCCGCCAGGTTGCCCAGGAAGGCCGCGCCGAACGCGGACATCGGCACGCCCAGCCAGGCGCCGCCCACGCCCACGGCAATACCCAGCCCCAGGAACGCGGCCTTGCGCCCGCCGCGGTCGCCGGCCCAGATGGCCTCGGCCGTGGCGATGCCGGCCGGCCAGGTGCCGGTGGCGGGAAAGATCCTGCTGCCGAAGAGGAAGTACAGCATGGCGCCGTCAACGAACATGGCGATCACCGCGCCGATCAGCATCGGCGTGGCCAGTTCCGGCATGCCCATCGCGTATGGCACGCCGATCGGGATCATCAGCGAGTTGGCGGCGCCGAAGGTGGCCGACGAGATTGCCGTCTGCACCAGGTTCTGCCGCTCCAGCACGCGGAAGCGCCGCGTGATCTCGAGCGGGATGCGCGAGAACACGATCGCGATCAGCGCGCCGATGATCGAGGTGTTGGCCGAGATCCCCAGCGACACGATCAGCTGCATCCCGATCATGGCGCCGAACACCGACAGCCCCACGGAGACCAGTAGCAGCAAGGGCTCCATGAAGCGTGTCCGTGTTGCAGGCTGCGCCGCCATCGGCGCGTTCAGTTGTGTTGGCATGGTCATTTGTCCACTGCTCCCCGTAGTGTTGTCTGGTTTTGTCTGTTGTGTGTGATGCCTTGCGCGCGCTCAGCGCATGAAACCCGCCACCGGGCCGATGGTGTTGCGCGCGGTGCGCAGCGCCTCCAGCAAGCGCGGCACAGCCTCAGGCGTCAGGCGCTGCAGCGGGCCGGCGATGGCCAGCGATCCCACCACTGCCCGGGTGTCGCGGTGGCGCAGCGGCAGCGCCAGCCCGGCCACCGTGGCGGCGGATTCCTCGCAGGTGTAGGCCCAGCCGTCGGCGCGGATCTGCGCCAGCCGTGCTTCCGGCTCGGGCGCGTCGCCTGTTACCTGGCGCCGGAACGCTTCCGGCTGGAATGCCAGGATGGCCTTGGCGTGCGCGCCCGCGTCCAGCGAGAAGCGCTGGCCCACTTCGATCGAAAAGCGCAGCTGGTGCTGGCTCTGGGCGATATCCGTGCACAAGCCCTCGCCACCGTCCAGCCACGACAGGAACACGGTCTCGCCGCATTCGCGCGCCAGCGCTTCCAGCGCCGGTTGCACCACCTCGGCCGGCGAAAACGTCTTGCGCATCACTTGTCCCAGCTCGAACCAGCGCAACCCCAGGCCGTAGCGGCCAAGCGCGTCCTGCACCAGGAAGCCGTTGGCGGCAAAGGTCGCCAACGCGCGGTACACCACGGCGTGGTGCACGCCGCTGTAGCGCGCCAGTTCGCGCACGCCCCAGCTGGGCTGGCGGGCGGTGAAGTGGGTCAACAGCGCCAGGGCGCCGTCCAGGGTCTTGAGCATGGCGGGTGGTTGCGTCGACTGTTTGTGTCTCTATATAAGAGACAGCGTCTCTGATACAGAGAAATGCTAGGCTTGGTCCCGGCTCTCAACAATCAGGGTTAACGTGGGGCCGGCTGGCCGCGCCGGGCGAATGCCGGCGGCGGCAACGGCGGAGCGCCGCCGCCTATACTTGGCGCAGACCGACTGTTACCGGGAGGACGCGCATGGCCGCGGAACACCACGGAACCGGCGGATCCGGCGACGAGGCCACCCGCATCGCCCAGCGCCGCCGCCAGCTCGGCATTGCGCCGCGCGCCGGCGATGGCCAGCGCAACTGGGCCCTGGCACTGTCCGGCGGCGGCATCCGCAGCGCCACCTTCTGCCTGGGCGTGATGCAGGCGATGGCGGGCACCGCGATGCCCGCCAAGGCGGCAGCGCCGGCCCCCGCGCCGGAAGCCGCGACGCCGGCGGCCGCCGCCGCGGCGCAGACCGTGCCGGGCCTGGCCTCGCTGCTGGCGCAGTTCGACTACCTCTCCACCGTCAGCGGCGGCGGCTACCTCGGCGCCTTCTTCGTCAGCCTGTTCGTGCCCGGCCGCCTGCGTCGGGGCGCGGGCCCGGTCCAGGCCGCCACCGACGCCTATCACACGCTGCAATGCGAGCCGCCGGGGCGCATCCATACCTCGGTGTCCTATGCCGCGGACCCCGGCCGCTACCTGTCGCCCACCGGTGCCGGCGACAACCTCTATGCCGCCGCGCTGGTGGTGCGCAACTGGCTGGCCATGCATTTCGTGATCGGCAGCGCGCTGCTGGTGCTGCTGGCTGTGCTGGCGCTCGGGCAACACATCGCGGTGGGGGTTTCCTACGGATTGGGGCGCTATGAGATGGACCTGCTGCACGACGCGCGCCAGGCCTTCAACCAGGGCGAATGCGCGATCTGGTGGAGCACGCTGCTGTGGCTGCCGCTGGCCACCGCGCTGGCTGGCGCGGTGCCTCCCGGGCTGGCCTACTGGCTGATCTACCCGCGCGCCAACGATCCGCAGGCGACGGCCCGCTTCCTGAGCCCCGCGCCGCTGCTCGCCACGCTGCTGGGCCTGATGCTGCTGGCCGCGGCGCGCTGGTCGGAATGGCTCGGTCCGGGGCTGGTCATCGGCAAGCTCTTTGCCGCGCTGGGCGTGCTGACGCTGCTAGGTGTGCTGTGGTGCCTGGCGCTGCTGCAGGGCGAGCCGCGCACCGTGGCCGCCTACCGCGTGCGCGCCACGCGCGCACTGCGTGGCGCGCTGACGCTGACCCTGTGGCTGGCGGCGCTGGGCATTGCCGACACCATCGCACGCACCGCTTACCTGTTTGCCCACCAGGCCCACCACCAGTGGGGCGCGGCGCTGCCCGCAACCGTGCTGGGCGTGCTGGTCTGGCTGGTGCGCTACGGTTCGCGCTGGCGCGACGCCGGCCGCCAGGGCAGCACCGACACGCCATGGCGCGCGCTGTGTGCCCGGCTGCCGGTATCGCTGCTGGCGGGCGCGGTGGCGGCGGTGCTGGCCCTGCTGCTGTTCGTGCTGTGGTCGTGGCTGGTGCTGTGGGTGCGCTGGGACGGGCGCGAGCCGGTCGACTGGCTGGTGTTCGGCAACGCCTATACCGGCCCGGCGCTGGCCACGTTCACTGTGGTGAGCCTGGTGCTGGCGCTGGTGGCGGGGCGCTTCTCCGGCTTCCTGAACCTGTCGACGCTGCAGCCGTTCTACGCGGCGCGGCTCACGCGCGCGTTCCTGGGCGCATCCAACGGGGAGCGCTTCGCGGCTCCCGACCCGAGTGCCGGCCGCGACGGCAGCCAGCGCGCCCGCTTCAGCGTGGCCGAGCCCGTGCCCGGCGACCAGCTCAGCCTGAACACCTACTACGATCCGCGCGTGCTGGCGCCGCTGCACCTGATCAACGTCACGCTGAATCTCACCGTCGACCCGGCCGAGCAACTGGTGCAGCGCGACCGCAAGGGCAAGCCGCTGTGCCTGGCGCCCGGCCCCTGCGTGGTGCTGTCCGGCGTGGCGGCGGCGATCCCGCCGGACGCCTACGCGCGCTTTACCATCGACGGCCGGGGTTGCTGCCCCGACGTTTCATGGCCGTCTTCGGGCAAACTGGCCGAATCGCGCACGGTGGGAGATTGGATGGCGATCTCGGGCGCGGCCGTCTCCACCAGGCTGGGGCGCGCGACCACGCTGGGCACATCCATGCTGCTTGGCCTGGCGAACCTGCGTCTGGGCATATGGTGGCCGTCGTATCCGGCCAGCCACGCGCGCGAAGGCGGGCGCCGGGGCCGCGCGCGGCGCCATCCGGAACGCGCCGCGCATCCATGGCTGGCCGCGGGCATCGCGCTTTTCCGCACGCAGTACTACCTGGGCTGCGAACTGAGCGCGCGCTTCCACGGCACGCGGCGCGGCTGGCAGTACCTGTCCGATGGCGGGCATTTCGACAACACCGGCGTGTACGAGCTGCTGCGCCCGGGCCGCGATGTCTCGCTGATCGTGCTGTGTGATTGCGGGGGCGACCCCGACTACCGCTTCGGCGACCTGGCCAACCTGATCCGGCTGGCGCGCATCGACCATGGGCTGGAGATCGTGGTCGATACCGAGGCTGCCACCACGCACCCGGTGCTGAGCCGTGTCTTCGGCGTGCCGGATGATTTCCTGCCGGGCGCGCCGACCGGCGACAAATGCGCGGTGCTGCTCAATGTCTTTCGCACCGGCCCGGAGTGCGGGGCGCCACGCGCACGCACCTGCCGCATCGTGCTGCTCAAGCCGCGGCTGGTGTCATGGGCGCCGGCCGACGTGCGCCACTACGGCGCGACCCATCCCGCGTTTCCGCAGGAGGCCACCGGCGACCAGTTCTTCGATGAGGCGCAATGGGAGAGCTATCGCGCGCTGGGCCATGCGATCGGCCAGCGCGTGCTGGGCGGGGCCGTGGGCAAGGCGCTGCTGGTGTGAAGAGACAGCGCGTCAGCGCACGAAGCCGATGACGTCTTCCAGCCGGCCGCTGGCATCGCGCAGCGCCTCCAGCAGGCGCGGTACCGCGGCTTGGTCCAGCCGCTGCTGCGGCCCGGCGATGGCGACCGAGCCCACCACCGCGCTGCGGTCGCGCGACCACAGCGGCAACGCCAGGCCGGCCACGCTGGCGGCGGCTTCCTCGCGCGTATGGGCCCAGCCGCGCTCGCGCACCTCGGCCAGCTGCTGCTCGATGCGCTCGCGGTCCAGCGTCGTGTGTGGGGCGATGCGCGCCAGCCCCTGGCGGTAGACCTCATCGCGGAAGGCATCGTCCTGGAAGGCCAGCATCGCCTTGGCATGCGCGCCCGCATAGAGCGGGAAGCGCTCGCCCAGCTCGATCGAAAAGCGCAGCTGGTGCTGGCTCTGCACCAGTCCCACGCACAGGCCCTCATGGCCATCGAGCCACGACAGGAACACGGTCTCGCCGCTTTGCGCGGCGAGCTTTTCCAGCACCGGGCGCACGATCTCGTCGGGCGAGAAGCTCTTGCGCACCACCTGTCCCAGCTCGAACAACCGCAGTCCCAGCGAATACTTGCCGGTGGCCGCGTCCTGCACCAGGAAGCCATTGGCGGCAAACGTCGCCAGCACGCGGTGCACCACGGCGTAGTGCACGCCGCTGTGCTTGGCCAGCTCGCGCACGCCCCAGGTCGGCTGGCGCACGGTGAAGTGCGTCAGCAGGGCCAGCGCACCGTCCAGTGTCTTGAGTGTCATCGCTTGTTCCTTGGCATCGGGCTGCATGGTACGGGCAAGCGCGGCGCGACTCAATCCTTCCCGCGCCCCCGTGATACCCACGCCGCCCGAAGGGCCGCGATCAGGCCGCCAGCACGATCGCGCCATGGTCTCTAAGATAGCGGGCCATACGCATTGCCCGCGTGCGGCATCGGTCGCCCGCCATCCACCACATGAATCACGACTCTATTCCCAACGGCGCAGGCGTGGCCTGGTCCGTGCTGGACCTGGCCCCCATCCCTGAAGGCAGCGATGCCGGCCAGGCCATGCGCAACTCGCTCGACCTGGCCCGCCATGCCGAGCGGCTGGGCTACCACCGCTACTGGCTGGCCGAGCATCACAACATGCCCGGCATTGCCAGCGCCGCCACCGCCGTGCTGATCGGCTATGTCGCCAACGGCACCAGGACCATCCGCGTGGGCTCGGGCGGCGTGATGCTGCCCAACCATTCGCCGCTGGTGATCGCCGAGCAGTTCGGCACGCTGGCCTCGCTCTACCCGGGCCGCATCGACCTGGGCCTGGGCCGCGCGCCCGGCACCGACCAGGCCACCGCGCGCGCCTTGCGCCGCCACCTGTCGGCCGACAGCGCCGATACCTTCCCGCAGGACGTGGAAGAACTGCAGGCCTATTTCGACGACGTGCGCCCCGGCCAGCGCCTGCGCGCGGTGCCCGGCGCCGGGCTCAAGGTGCCCATCTGGCTGCTGGGTTCGAGCCTGTTCAGCGCGCAGCTGGCGGCGGCGATGGGCCTGCCGTTCGCCTTTGCCTCGCACTTTGCGCCGGGCTTCATGCGCCAGGCGGTGGACCTGTACCGGCGCACCTTCCGGCCCTCCGAAGCGCTGGACCGGCCCTATGTGATGCTGGGCCTGAACGTGTTCGCGGCCGAGACCGGCGACCAGGCGCGCCGCCTGTTCAGCTCGCTGCAGCAGCAGTTCCTGGCGCTGGTGCGAGGCACTCCGGGGCAGCTGCGCGCACCGGTGGACGATATCGAAGCGCTGTGGACCGAGAGCGAGGCCGACCATATCCGCCGCTCGCTGGCGTGCTCGGTAGTGGGCGATCCCGACGCCGTGCGTGCCGGCATGCAGCGCTTTGTCGATGACCTGCGCCCGGATGAGCTGATGCTGACCGGGCAGATCCATGACCACCAGGCACGCCTGCGCTCGTTCGCCATCGCTGCCGATGCGGCGCGTAGCCTGAAGACCTCATCAGCGCTCTGAGCGCCTGCGATGCTCCGGTATGGCGTGCGCCGCACTTGCGGCGTGTGCCCGCCGGCGCGCCGCGAATCCTGTTTGCGCCCGGCCGATCCGCTCGGATACATTAGAAGGCCCGAGACCGAGAGAGGCGCGGCTCCCGCAGCACGCGCCCGACAGTTCGCACGATCCACCCCCATCCGAAACATGGGGCCGACGGCAGCGACGACAGGAGACAGCGATGGACCTGCGGCAACGCGAGCACATCGAGACGGTGGTCCAGGCCACCACATACCTTGCCCCGCCGGCCGTGCTTGCGGACCGGATCGCGCACGACGCCATCATCCAGAACTCATGGCGCCGCTGCGTGCACCAGTACGGCCTGGATCCGTCGCGCATGCAGGAGGCGCGCATCCTGCCGCAGCCGCGCCTGCGCGAACACCAGGAACGCATCGACGACTTCGCGCGCATCGCGCGCCACGGCCTGCAGAGCCTGTATGGGCAAGTGGCGGGCCTGGGCTATGTGGTGCTGCTGACCGATGCGCAGGGCGTGACCGTCGACTATATCGGCGAGGCCCGCAGCGATGCCGCGCTGCGCCACGCGGGCCTGTACCTGGGCGCCGAGTGGAGCGAGAGCGGCGCCGGCACCTGCGCGGTCGGCACCGCCCTGGCCACGGGCCAGGCGCTGACGGTGCACCAGGCCGACCATTTCGACGCCACCCATATCCCACTGACCTGCACCGCCGCGCCGCTGTTCGACACGCACGGCAACCTGCACGCCATCCTCGACATCTCCGCGCTGACCTCGCCGCAGGCCAAGGACAGCCAGGGGCTGGCGCTGCAGATGGTGCGCATCTACGCCGCGCATATCGAGAACGCCAACTTCCTGCGCGCGCACCGCCGCGACTGGATCCTGAAGCTGAACGTGGCGCCGGAGTTCGTCGACGTCAATCCCGAATACCTGCTGGCGCTGGACGAGGCGGGCCGCATCGTCGGCCATAACCACCGCGCCAGGCTGATGCTGGAAGGCGAGCTGGGTGGCGCACCGGGCGCCACCGTGCTGGGCCAGCGGTTCGAGACGCTGTTCGACGCGCGCCTGGAGGACCTGGGCCACTATGTCTATTCGCGCCCGAGCGAGCAGCGCCTGGTGGCGCTGACCCGCAGTGGCGGCCTGCTGTACCTGAGCGTGCTGCCGCCCGCGCTGCGCTGGCAGGCGCCGCCCGCCGAAACGCAGGTGGCGATGCCGGATGCCCTGGCGGCGCTGACCGGCGGCGATGCCGCGCTGCAGCTGCAGTTGCAGCGCGCGGCGCGCCTGGTCGATTCGCCGATCAACCTGCTGATCCACGGCGAGACCGGCAGCGGCAAGGAGTTCCTGGCCAAGGCGCTGCATCTTGCCAGCGCGCGCCGCGGCGGGCCGTTCGTAGCGGTGAACTGCGCGGCGATCCCTGAAACACTGATTGAAAGCGAATTGTTCGGGCACCTGCCCAACAGCTTCTCCGGCGCAGGCCCGCGCGGCAAGCGCGGCCTGATCCAGGAGGCCGACGGCGGCACGCTGTTCCTGGACGAGATCGGCGACATGCCGCGCGAGCTGCAGTCGCGGCTGCTGCGCGTGCTGGCCGAGGGCGAAGTGCTGCCTGTTGGCGCCGCGCGGCCGGTGCCGGTGCGGCTGCGGGTCATTTCCGCCACGCACCACAGCCTGGAGCAACTGGTGGCCGACGGGCGCTTCCGCGAGGACCTGTACTACCGCCTCAACGGCGCGCGCTTTACGCTGCCGCCGCTGCGTGCGCGTACCGACCTGGACTGGCTGGTCCGCAAGCTGCTGCAGGAAGGGAGCGCAGAGGGCAGCGAGATCACGCTGTCGCCCGCGGCACGCGAGCGGCTGCACCGCCACCGCTGGCCTGGCAACCTGCGCGAACTGCGCAACGTGCTGGAGTACGCGCGCGCGGTCTGCGCCGACGGCTATATCGATGTGCCGGACCTGCCTGACAGCCTGGCGGGACCCGCACCGTCCGCCGCCCTGCCGCAGCCAGGGCCCGCCCAGTCACCCGCTGCCGCACCGTTCGACCCGCACCAGTTGCCGCCGGAAGGCATGCTGCTGATGCAATACCTGCGCGCGTCCGGCTGGAACCTGAGCGCCGTGGCGCGGCAGATCGGCGTCAGCCGCATGACGCTGTACCGGCGCATGGAGCGCTACGGCATCCAGTCGCCCAACCGGCGCGACGGCGGCCCGGAGCCCACCGACGCATAAGCCGGCAGGCAGCACGGCGCACGCGCGCCGTCCGTGCGATACGGTTGTCCATCCCCTGTACACCTGCGCTGTGACACCTGTCACAGCGCAGCGTTGTTTTTGCCCTGCCGTCTCGGGGTAATCCCTCGGATCCGACCGGCTGATACCCCTGTTTCCGCTGTTTTCACTGCCTGCGCGCACTGGCACAGCCATTGCAAATACGCCTGGCAAGACAACGACAACAGGAGACAGGCAATGGGGCACGCAGCAGGCGCCAGCGCGCAGATCGCGCCAGTGGTCGGCATCATCGCCAACCCGATTTCCGCGCGCGACATCCGTCGTGTGATCGCCAACGCCAACAGCCTGCAGCTGGCCGACCGCGTCAATATCGTGCTGCGCCTGCTGGCCGCGCTGGCCTCCTGCGGCGTGGAGCGCGTGCTGATGATGCCCGACCGCGAAGGCCTGCGCGTCATGCTGGCGCGGCACCTGGCACGCCGGCAGGGGCCGGACTCGGGCCTGCCCGCGGTCGACTACCTCGACATGCCGGTCACCGCGCGCGTCGACGACACCCTGCGCGCCGCGCGCTGCATGGCCGATGCGGGCGTGGCCGCGATCATCGTGCTGGGCGGCGACGGCACCCACCGCGCGGTGGTGCGCGAGTGCGGCGCGGTGCCGATCGCGGGCCTGTCGACCGGCACCAACAATGCCTACCCCGAAATGCGCGAGCCCACCATCATCGGGCTGGCAACCGGCCTCTATGCCACGGGCCGCATTCCTCCTGCGCAGGCGCTGGCGTCGAACAAGCGGCTCGACATCGTCATCCGTGACGGCAACGGCGGCTTTCGCCGCGATATTGCGCTGGTGGATGCGGTGATCTCGCACGAGCACTTCATCGGCGCGCGCGCCCTGTGGAAGACCGACACGCTTGCCGCCGTCTACGTGTCCTTTGCCGACCCCGAGGCCATCGGCCTGTCATCCATCGCCGGGCTGCTGGAGCCGGTGGGCCGGCGTGAGGAGGGCGGCCTCGCGATCGAACTGGCCGCGCCCGGCGAAGGCGAATTCGACCTGTGCGCGCCGATCGCACCCGGCCTGATGTGCACCGTGCCGGTGGCCGGCTGGCAGCGGCTCGAACACGGCCGGCCCCATCGCGTGCGCCAGCGCAGCGGCATTGTCGCGCTGGACGGAGAGCGCGAGCTGGCCTTCGGCCCGGACGACGAAGTCACGGTCACCCTGCATGACCACGCCTTTCGCAGCATCGACGTCGCGGCCTGCATGCGCCATGCCGCGCGCCACCACCTGATGCGCAGCCTGCCGCAGCCCGCCGCGGTGGGATGACGCGCGGGCACCGCGTCCGCCCGCTTTTCCCCTTTCTTGAAGTGCAACACCTGAAAACGAAGGAGACAGACATGACAGCCAGAGCTTCTCAAGATTCCGCCGCGCTGCCGCTCGACAAGGAGACGTTGCTGACGGTGTACCGGAAGATGCGCACCATCCGCGATTTCGAAGAACGCCTGCACGTGGACTTCGGGCGCGGCGACATCCCGGGCTTCGTCCATCTATACGCGGGCGAGGAAGCCGCGGGCGTCGGCATTCTGCACCACCTGAACGATGGCGACCGCATCGCCAGCACACACCGCGGCCACGGCCATTGCATTGCCAAGGGCGTCGATCCGGTGGCGATGATGAAGGAGATCTACGGCAAGAAGGGCGGCTCGTGCAATGGCAAGGGTGGCTCGATGCATATCGCCGACCTGTCCAAGGGCATGATGGGCGCCAACGGCATCCTGGGCGCAGGCGCGCCGCTGATCTGCGGCGCCGCGCTGGCTGCCAAGTTCCGCGGCAAGGGCGAGGTCGGCATCACCTTCTGCGGCGACGGCGCCTCCAACCAGGGCACTTTCCTGGAAAGCCTGAACCTGGCCGCGGTCTGGAACCTGCCGGTGATCTTCGTGATCGAGAACAACGGCTATGCCGAATCGACCTCGCGCGATTACGGCACCGCGGTGGACAGCTACGTGGACCGCGCCGCCGGCTTCGGCATCCCGGGCGTGACGGTGGACGGCACCGATTTCTTCGCCGTCCATGAAGCGGCCGGCGAAGTGATCCGGCGCGCGCGCGAAGGCGGCGGGCCGTCGCTGCTCGAATGCAAGATGGTCCGCTTCTATGGCCACTTCGAGGGCGATGCGCAGACCTACCGCGCCGCCGGCGAACTCGACGACATCCGCGCCAACAAGGATTGCCTGAAGCTGTTTGGCCGCGCCGTGACCCAGGCGGGAGTGGTCGCTCGCGAAGAACTCGACACCATCGACCGCGAGGTCGCCGCGCTGATCGAGCATGCCGTGCAGGAAGCCAAGGCCGCGCCGCAGCCGGGTCCCGAAGACCTGCTCACCGACGTCTACGTCAGCTACTGATCTGCCACGCGCTAACCCAATATCAGGAGACAAACCATGGCTCGCAAACTGAGCATCAAGCTGGCGATCAACGAGGCGATCGACCAGGAAATGACCCGCGACCCCAGCGTCATCATGCTGGGCGAAGATATCGTCGGCGGCGCCGGCGCGGACGGCGAGAAGGACGCCTGGGGCGGCGTGCTGGGCGTGACCAAGGGTCTTTACGCCAAGCACGGCGACCGGCTGCTGGACACGCCGCTGTCTGAATCCGCTTACGTGGGCGCCGCCATCGGCGCCGCGGCCTGCGGCATGCGCCCGATCGCCGAGCTGATGTTTATCGATTTCATGGGCGTTTGCTTCGACCAGATCTTCAACCAGGCGGCCAAGTTCCGCTACATGTTCGGCGGCAAGGCGGAGACGCCGGTGGTGATCCGCGCGATGGTCGGCGCGGGCTTTCGCGCAGCCGCGCAGCACAGCCAGATGCTGACGCCGCTGTTCACGCATATCCCCGGCCTGAAGGTGGTGTGCCCGTCCACGCCGTACGACACCAAGGGCCTGCTGATCCAGGCGATCCGCGACAACGACCCGGTGATCTTCTGCGAGCACAAGAACCTGTACGGCCTGGAAGGCGAGGTGCCCGAAGGCGCCTACGCGATCCCGTTCGGCGAGGCCAATATCGTGCGCGACGGCAAGGACGTGTCGATCGTCACCTACGGGTTGATGGTGCATCGCGCGCTCGAAGCGGCGGCAACGCTGGCCAAGGAGGGCATCGAGGCCGAGATCGTGGACCTGCGCACGCTCTCGCCACTGGATATGGACACGGTGCTGGAGTCGGTCGAGAACACCGGCCGCCTGGTGGTGGTGGACGAGGCCAGCCCGCGCTGCAATATCGCCACCGATATCTCCGCGCAGGTTGCGCAGCAAGCCTTCGGCGCGCTCAAGGCCGGCATCGAGATGGTGTGCCCGCCGCACACGCCGGTGCCGTTCTCGCCGACGCTGGAGGACCTGTACATCCCCAGCGCCGCGCAGATCGCGGCCGCCGCGCGCAAGACCATGAAGGGAGGCAAGCACTGATGGCAACCGAAATTTCCCCCACGATTATCCCGATCGTGATGCCCAAGTGGGGCCTGTCGATGAAGGAAGGCACGGTCAATGCGTGGCTGGTCGACGAAGGCACCGAGATTACCGTGGGCCTGCCGATCCTGGATGTGGAAACCGACAAGATCGCCAATGCGGTGGAGGCGCCCGACGCCGGCACGCTGCGCCGCAAGGTGGCGCAGGCCGGCGACGTGCTGCCGGTGAAGGCGCTGCTGGGCGTGCTGGCACCTGCGGAGGTGAGCGATGCGCAAATCGATGACTATGTCGCGGCTTATGAAACGCCGGCGGACGACGCTGGCGAAGAGGACGCCGCTGCCGCGTACCAGTTTGCCGACGTCGACGGCATCCGGGTCCGCTATGCCCGCAAGGGTGGCGGCGCCGAAACCGTGCTCTTCATCCACGGATTTGGCGGAGACCTGGACAACTGGCTGTTCAACCTCGATCCCCTGGCCGACGCGTACACCGTGGTGGCGCTCGACCTGCCCGGCCACGGACAGTCGTCGCCGCGGCTCGCGGGCACGACGCTGGCGCAGATGGCCGGCTTTGTAGCGCGCTTCATGGACGAGACCGGGATCGAGGCGGCGCATGTGGTCGGCCATTCGATGGGCGGCGGCGTGGCCGCGCAACTGGCCGTGGATGCACCGCAGCGGGTGCTGTCGGTGGCGCTGGTGTCGCCGGTGGGCTTTGGCGACGCCGTCAACAGCGGCTATACCGAAGGCTTCGTCAGTGCCCAGTCCCGGCGCGAGCTCAAGCCCGTGGTCGAACTGCTGTTCGCCGACGCGGGGCTGGTCAGCCGCCAGATGCTGGACGACCTGCTGCGCTACAAGCGGCTGGACGGCGTCACCGAGGCGCTGACGGCGCTGGGGCAGGGACTCTTCGGCGGCGGCCGCCAGAGCGAGCAGCCTGGCCAGCGGCTGGCCAACAGCGGCAAGCGCGTGCTGGTGGTGTGGGGCGGTCAGGACCAGATCATCCCGGCCGCGCACGCTGAAGCCGCGCCGCCGGGAGCAACCGTCAAGGTCTTTGCCGATGCTGGCCACATGAGCCAGATGGAGAAGGCCAATGAATTCAACGCGCTGCTGAAGCAGCATCTGGGCGGCTGATGCCGCGCGCGGATGGCGCCGCCCAGGGCGCCATCCGCTCGGCCAGCTCGCCTTGTTCCAATTCAAGACAGGAGACCTCATGACCACAGACCTGAAGACCCGCCTGACCGAGATCAACAGGCAATTCGGTGCGCTCGGCCAGGCCCAGCCCGCCGCCATGAGCGCCTTCCAGGGCGTGATGAAGGCCGCCACGCAGGACGGCAGCCTGCCCGCCGCCGTCAAGGAACTGATTGCCGTCGCGCTGGCGGTGCAGAAGGGCTGCGACGACTGCGTGCTGTTCCACACCAGCCAGGCGCTGCGCCATCGCGCCACGCGCGAGCAGCTCGCCGAAGTGCTGGCCATCAATATCGAGATGGGTGGCGGACCCGGCGCCATGTACGCGTCGAAGGCGCTGGCGTACTTCGATGCGCTCAATGCCTAGTGTTGCTAGACTCGGCACGTTGCTATCCGGAGGTTGGTGCCATCCCATGCCGTTTGAATTTATTGATGCGGCCCATGCCGGGCAGGCGGGCAGCGACCCGCTGCAGGATGAGCTGGCCTTGCTCGACCTCGCGGCACAAGGCCGGCAGGTGGCGCAGCTGTGGGAGGCGCCGCTGTCGCTGGTGGTGCCGCGCACCTACCTGCGCCATGCCGCGCTGGAAACCGCGCGCGCCGACTTCGCGCAGCAGGGATGTCCGGTATTCCTGCGCATGTCCGGCGGCGGGCTGGTGCCGCAGGGCCCCGGCATCCTCAACCTGAGCCTGGCCTACACAGTGGAACAGCCGCCGGGCGCGCGCAGCGACGCGGTCTACCTGCACTTGTGCGAGGTCATCGGCGACGCGCTGCAATCGCTGGGCGTCGACACGCACTGGCAGGCGGTGGCCGGCTCCTTCTGCGACGGCCGCTACAACCTGGCCTGGGGCCCGCCCGAAGCCGCGCGCAAGATCGCCGGCACGGCGCAGTACTGGCGGCGCGCACCCGCGGCCATGCAAACGGCCGACGGGCAGCGCCACCTGGTGCTGGCCCATGCGGTGCTGCTGGTCAGCGCCGGCCCCGTGCAGATCAACGCGCGCGCCAATGCGTTCGAAGCGGCCATCGACAGCGGCCGGCACTATGACGCGGGCAAGGTCGTCAGTGTGCTCGAGGCATTGTTGGCCAGCGGCCGCGCGGTCGATGACGACGCCGCGCTGATGGCGCAGGTATCGGATGCGCTGCGGCGAAGCGTGGGGCAGACGCCGCCACCGGCGTAGCTGCTTGACCGGGCGACGCCATTTGGCGATCCCCAAAAAAATCGCGGCCCACGCGGGGCCGCCAAAAATCGGGAATGCGAGGCGTGTCAGATGCCTCAGGAGACGTTATCGGCACAGCATGGATCGCCGAGACCCCACTTCGGTGGGGTCTGTCGAGCACAGTCATGGAGGCGAGTGATCGCTTACGCGATCAGGTAGGCAGAGTGCGGGTCCGGCCGGATGGCAGCGCGCAGCTTGCGCACGCTGGCTTCCAGCTCGGCATGGGCGGCATCGAGCCAGGCCACGCGATGGCGCACCGGATCCTTGGCCGACAGGTCGCTGGCGGCGATCTCGCGCAGGAAGTAGCGCACCATGCTGCCGGCGCGCGCTGGCACTGGCATCATCCCCAGCAGTTGGTGCTTTGCCAGCAGCCGGCGGCTGACTGCATGCCGCAGCCCTGCCCAGGCGGTACGGCCCAGCGCGATGTACAGCGCATCCGTGCGCATCTGGCGCACGGCGCCCAGGAACCGCGCTTCGAATACCTCGCGCAGCATCGGGGTCTCCAGCAGTTCTTCCAGCGGTCCGTCGAACGCCAGACCGCGCCGCGTGGTGGCATGCGGCAGCAAGGCAAGCGGTTGCAGGCGCTCGAACCCATCGTTCCACAATGCCGCGGCGTGCGGCAGGCCAACCAGTTCGGGCACCCGGAAGTGGTCGAGCATGCGGATCAGGTTGGGCCGCACCAGCTTGCCGCCCAGTTCGACGCGCCGCTTGTTCTCGCGCTGGATCACGCGGCCGGGTGCATGGGCGCGCATCAGTTCTTCGGTGACGGCGGCGGCCAGCCGCACATGGGCGTGGCCGGGCGTGGTGCTGACCAGCACCAGGGGTGCCTGGGGGTTCAGGTATTCGCAGGGCACGTAGTGCATGGCGTAGGTGCCGTCCTGTGCCACCACAACCGGTTTGGCGATCACGCCGACTGCGCCCGCAAGCCGAACCTGCGCGCAATACGCTTCGATGAAGTTGGTCAAGGAATCCCCCCGCTCGCTTCGATGTATCGGCGCTTTCTGTTGGCGCCTTCTACTTGTTCTGCTTTCCGTTCATGGTAAGCCTGCGGTGCATGGCAGATAAAGCGTACGGCGCCGGTTTGCCCGGAAAGCGACGAAACCTTGGTGGGCCAGCCAACACACCGGGGCAGGATGCCCCTCGAACGGGTGGGGCACGCGCCTGGTCCACGCCAGGTACGGTATCGCACCACGTGCGTCAGGACGATGACATCGGGCAGGAGGGAATCGGCCGGAACGGGGCCGCCGCGACGGTAGGTCGCCGGAAAGAAAAGACCGGACACGTCCGTGTCCGGTGAACCCATTTGCTGACTCAGGACGTGTCACAGCCTGAGTCAGCAAATGATAACGATTATCATTTGAGGTGACAATAGCAGCGTGATCTTGCCAGGGTGGGTCAGGCAATCGACGTCTGGATGGAAAACTGTCCCGACAAGGTCTTGTGCACCGGGCAGCGATTCGCCACGCGGAGCAGGTCATCCAGGATCTGGGGCGTGAGCTCGCCGCTGACCTTGACCTCCCGGTTCATGGTGTAGGTCCCGTTGGCCTCTTCATGACCGACCGATACATGGACTTCGGTGATGGCGTAGCCCTTGCGTTTGGCGTACAGCTGCAAAGTCAGCGTGGTGCAGGCGGCCAGGGCCGAATCCAGCAGGTCATGCGGGTTCGGGTATTGGGTGTCGCCGCCGGCGGATGCATCCAGGTCGGCTTGCCACTCGGCAGTCCCGTTGGTCAGGTGGCAGATGCTGTTGCCCTGGCTTGGTTGCCAGGTCGCTTGGATAGTCATCAAACGTCCCCATCTATAAAGAGCGGCCCGGTGGGCCGGAACAGCCATTCTATAAGTAGCGCCCGCCGAGAGCTGAAGTGGCTTGGAGTGCCTTTTTCAGGTGGGTTGGCTTTTTTTCGAAATACCCCTTGCCAACCCCGCTGCGGTCACTTAATATTCGCCCCCTCGCAACACAACGCAGCGCTGCAAAGCAGGCGCAGCAAGGGTTGCGGGGTCGACCGGAAGGGTTGGCGCAGCGAAGTTGGCGCGCTGGCCGCAGCGAAAAAAGTTGCTGAAACGGTTGACGAAACGAAGAAAGCTCTGCATAATCTCGTTTCTCTGCTGCAGACAACGCAGCGGCGCTGAACGGCAAAGCCGGCGGCGAAGTTCTTTAACAACCAAACAACCGA